>CANHNT010000225.1 GCA_947461985.1 Bacteroidota bacterium
ATTCATTTTAATAACGTCATTCATTCTATCAAATGAAAATGTTAGAAATTTTGTTTCTTTAGTAGGATGAATATCCTTGCCTATTAAATACATTCTGCTGTTATATTCTTTGATGAAATATGGATGAACAGTATGTTTTTTTGCTTCTTTTTTTGTGAACGGTTGGTACAAAAATTTAATTACTTGCTTTTGTCTGATGGCATCTACAATATCAGACATATACTCAATGCCTTGATAACGCTTAGGTCTATCTAAAATTAATATGCTGCTTTGTTGAGCTTGCTCTCTACTCATTTTAACAGAACTTGCAATTTTATTGATCGCATCTTCAAACATTTTAATAGCTGGAATTTCTTTAAACTGTTCTAAAATTCCGATAGCAATTTCAAGACCTTGTAAGTCTTCTTCTGAAACAGGAATTTTGTTTATAGAATAATTTTCTTCGGTATATACATATCCCTTTTTATAACTATCATATTCAATAGGGGCTAAAAATCCTAATGATTCATCATATCGCATTGCATAAATGTCTTTCTGAATACTTGACACCGAAACCCTTTCGCCTAATTTTTCAGAAACAAAATCAACTAAATCTTGCAAAGTAGCCGTGTTTTTTTGTTTCATATTAATTCGAATATCTATTAATCGATACCTTGCTGTAGCGTTTTTATTTTTCATACTATGTAAATATAATAAATTATTTGTAACTACGTAAACTCTTTACGTAGCTACGCCTAAATATTTGTAATAAATTATAAAGAAATGAAAAATACATTGGTAAAAACAGCATTTAAAGTTGATGCTTTTAGCACTTCAAAAATCTTTTTTGATGAAAGTGATTTAGTTAGTTTAAATGTAAAATGTAGGGTAAATAATATTTTTTCAGAAACAACACTGCTTTTTACATTTTCAAAATTTAATGATTTACTCCGATTTAGTGGAGTTGTAGGCGAAAAAGTTCAATTAAAAGTAAGTGATAAGCTATTGAGTAATGAAGAACAGCCTTATATTATTGATTTGATAAATGAACAAATTATTTTTACTACTTGTTCTTTAGAATTGGTTTATTTACTTGAGGGAGATTGTACTTGCTTTTGTGTAGAAGAAATAACTCCCCTCTCATTTTTACAACAAACTAAAAATTTACGTACCAATATGAGGGATTTTCATTCGGTAGAATTAAAAAACGACTTTCAACAAAACCTGACATTAATTGAATTTGCTCAAATGTATTTTTATTATAAAGGTTTAATTGAATTAAATATTTCAGAAAATGCGGCAAGAGAAAAAGCTGGTTTGCAAAACGATAAATTGTTTAAAATGGCTTATTGTGCTGCAATACCTCAAAACTCCAACGCTTTCAATCCATCTAAACTTACTTGATTATTTTCTTTTTGATATTTAACAAGTCCGTCTTCTCCTTTTCTATCAAACCATTTATCTAAAACATCACGATCTTGTTTAAAATCATATAAAGGAACAGAGTAGCCACAAGAATCGGAAACACGAGTTAAATTTATTTTGATATAGGCTCGAACGCCAGCTCGTGGTGTAAATAATTGTTGAATGGTTGAAAAATCAGGTTCATTTTTTGTGATAATTTCTCCTTCTCCATAAAGTCTAACAATCAAGGGCGGTCCATCAAATGCACAAAACATAATTACGATGCGTTTATTTTCATTCACATGAGCAATTGTTTCGGCACCACTGCCTGTTAAGTCTTCATAAATAACTGTTTTATTATCAATTATTCTAAATGAATCTAATCCTTTGGGCGAACAATTAATGTGGCCAGAAGCAGATAAAGGTGCTGTAGAAACAAAAAATATTTTTTGTTTCTTTATCCATTTTTGCAGCTTAGCAGAAAGCGTGATTTCAAATTTTCCCATAATCAATATTACAAAAAAAAAGCAATTCGAAAAGAATTGCTTTTTAAAATGAATTAAAAAAGGATTACAAACCAGTAATACATATCCCTATTTGAAACGGTTTTACGTTTTCAGGACCAGAAGCTACTTTAAATAAATTATTGATTACATATTGACCATAAATAGAAAAATTGCCGTAACCAATTCTTGCAGTTGCAGCATAGCGATAAGCTTCAACATATCTTTTTGTACTTACTTTTTCTACAACAGGCTTGTTGCTAATTGTTTGTTTGCTCTTAGTGTGTGCCGCAATCACTGCACCTACTTTTAAACCAATTGCTGCTTTAATTCCTTTGTTCTTATTTTCTTTATTTTCGAAATAGCGCAATTCAAAAGGAGCTTCTAAATAGGTAGAAGCATATTTGTATTTTTTGTAATTAGCAGATTCTGCTTTGAACTGAATTGCCCCCACGGTATCGTTCAACACGATTTCTTGATTTTTTAAAAATATATGACTCGTTGCAACACCGACACCTGCAGCAAAACTGAAATTTGATTTTTGAATGGGAAATTCATTGCACAAATAAATATTTGCAGCACGTCCAAAACCGCCTATTTTAATACTGTCTGGAATATTTGTCCAGTTTTCATAACCAAATTGTATCATCACATAGTCTCTTGAAGGCATAGAAAAAGATGATTTTTTAGATGTCATGGAGTTTGTTTGAGCCTCAACGCCTAAAGCGATAAACAAGGCAGCGATTAAAACAATATATTTATTCATAATTAATAATAAGGCGCAAATATATTCAATCATGTTTATAAGTAAGCGTTAAAATATTCAAAATACAATGCATTTAAATAATATCACAGCCTTTCATCATTTAAAATAAATTGATATAAAATGCTGAATTATATTTGTAGGGTGCAAAAAATATCAAAATATTGGGTTTTTCAACTTACAGGGTGGACTGATTTTGCTTTCTTTAATATTTATATTGCTTTTTTAACACAAGAAATTAGTAATTCAATAATCATCATTAATTTGCTGTTTAGTATTACTGGAATTGCGTTCACTCATTTTTATAGAAATTATTTAATAAAAAAAGCATGGATAAATTTACAAACCGAAAAATTAATTACAAATATTTTTATTGCTTCCATTGTTTTTAGCATTTGCGCTACGATAGTATATTATAGTCTTTCTTTTTTCTTTTACAGAGAGATTATTCAGCAATTAAAAATTCAACAACTTTTTGGAGCCTTTATTTCAATATTAATATTGTTTGCAATATGGAATGCAATCTATTTTGCTTGGAATTATATTGAGCATAATCGTCAAGGAGTAATTAATCAATTAAAAAGGGAAGCTTTGATGAAGGATTTGGAAATAAAAGCAATCAGAGCAAATTTGCAACCGCATTTTATTTTTAATTCGTTGAATAGTATACGAGCATTAATTGATGAAAACCCAATGCTTGCTCGAGAAGCCATTACAAAAATTTCGAATATTTTACGCAATTCAATTTCAAAACAAGAGGAAACCGATACTTTAGAAAATGAATTAAAATTGGTTGAGGATTATTTAGATTTAGAAAAAATTAGATTTGAAGAAAGACTCCATTTTAGCAAACAAATTGAGGAGAATACCTTGCATGTTAAAGTACCAACTATGATGTTGCAAACTTTGGTTGAGAACGCCATAAAACACGGCATTTCTATGTTAGCTGAAGGGGGTGAAATTATTATTGAATCATTTGTAGAAAAAGAAAATGTTATTATACAAATTAAAAAT
>CANHNT010000226.1 GCA_947461985.1 Bacteroidota bacterium
CATGTTTGATCAACTAAGAAATGCATTGAGTGAGTTGAAAAAATACCAGCTTAAAATTCGTGCATCAATAATATGGCATGCTTTATTTTTGTTCTATTCATTAGAAACATCAAATAAAAAAGCAATTGCTATTCATCAATAAAAAAAGAGATGCATTTATCTCATAATTTCATGTCCTAATTTATCTCGTTTTGTTTGTAGGTATTTTTCGTTGTGCGGATTCGAACAAATTTCTATGGCTACATTTTCAACAATCTCTAAACCATAACCCATTAATCCTGCACGTTTACGAGGATTGTTGGTGATGAGTTTAATTTTTGAAACATTAAGACTGCGTAATATTTGAGCACCAATACCGTAATCACGTTCATCCATTTCGAAACCTAATTCAAGATTAGCCTCTACGGTATCTCTGCCTTGTTCTTGTAATTTGTATGCTTTTAACTTATTCAGCAGTCCTATACCACGACCTTCTTGATTCATATATAAAACGAGTCCTTTGCCAGCATCTTGCACCATTTGCATAGCATATTGAAGTTGCTCACCACAATCGCAACGAAGTGAATGCAAAATATCTCCAGTAAAACATGAACTGTGCACGCGTAACAAAACAGGTTCGTCGGTTTCCCAATCTCCTTTTTTAAGTGCATGGTGTAATTCACCCGTTTTTGTATTTTTGAATGTAATCAATTCAAAATCCCCGAATTTTGTCGGCATATTCACCGTAATTTCCTCGGTTACGTAGTTTTCAGTCTTCAGTCTATATTTTATTAAATCTTCAATAGAAATTATTTTGAGGTCATGCTCTTTGGCAATTTCTAAAAGTCGAGGCAAACGAGCCATTTCACCATCTTCGTCCACAATTTCCACAATGACTCCTGCTGGCTCAAAACCTGCTAAACGAGCTAAATCAATAGCAGCTTCGGTATGTCCTGCTCTTCTCAAAACGCCTTCTTTCCTAGCTTTTAGAGGAAAAATATGACCTGGTTTTGCCAAATCACTTGGTTTTGTATTCGGATTAATTAAGGCCTGTATTGTTTTTGAACGATCATTTGATGAAATTCCTGTAGTGCATCCATTCCCAATTAAATCAACTGAAACAGTAAATGCCGTTTGGTGCAATTCGGTGTTATCTTTCACCATCATTTGCAAACCCAATTCCTCACATCTATCTTCAGATAAAGGCGCACAAATTAAGCCTTTTCCGTGTTTACCCATAAAAGTAATAATTTCTGGCGTTACGTTTCGGGCTGCAGTAAGGAAGTCTCCTTCGTTTTCACGATCTTCATCATCTACCACAATGACTAATTTTCCGTTTTTGATGTCCTCAATAGCACTTTCAATAGAATCTAACATTTTGCAAAAGTACGTTTTAGTTGTTAGTTGTAAGTTGTAAGAGCTAAGGTTTTTTTTATGTGGTATTTATAAAGTCAAAGAATATTATTTCATGCTTTCTTGATGATTGATTTAGTAAAGTAAAAGACGCATTAATTACTAAATATTAAAATTTTAAAACAATTAGAAACATACACGAAAAACAATATCAGTGCAATAAAGACTATTTCAAAACCTTTCTTTTTATTTTATTTATTTGAATATTTAATTTTAAATTAAATGAATAATAGAAATCATTGTTTTTTGAATTGCCTCGTTGTGCCCCCACTCCATAAGGATTATTCGGATCTATTATAGTCGATTTGTTGGTCATTGTTTGGGCAATTTCTAAATCTTCTCCCGAAAAATAATTTGCAAAAACACTCGGATCTACAAATGTAGTACTCACGTCATCTAAATAATCTGTAAATAATTTTCGACCAACAAACTCAAAACTCATGCTCGTTTTGGCACCTAAAAGATAATTGATGCCAAACCCAAAAGGTATATTTGTTTGGTTTAATTTATATGGTTTTCTGTTTGGATATTCGACCATCCCTTGCCCCTCTGTTTTTAAAGGCGCTAAATCCACAAATAAATAATCTTGTGAAATTTCATCATAATAACTGCCTTGCGGATTAAATTTAAATTTGCCAATTCCTAACAATCCATAAGGTTGTAATGCAGATTTAAACAACCCTTTAGTACGATTTAAAAATTTATATGGCCTAATTTCTATCATTGCGGACCATTCAGAAATCTTAGAAGTGAAATCTAAATTTCGCTTGTAACTATAATAGGCATTGTCATTGGGATCTTCATAAGCTACGTCACTATCACTTCCAGCAACTGTGCCTGTATTAAAAGAAAGCCTTAAACCAAGGGCTTCTCTCCAAACTTTTGTAAGTGAAAACCCATACATGTATGTTTGCTTTTTGAAATTATTATCATAAAAAAACTTTTTACCTACTCCGTTATTTCCTCCTAAATCACCCAAATAATTTGACAATCCAAAATTAAATGAAATCAGTGTCGCTTTTTTTTGAAATGATTCTTCAACATAAAGAAAAGTATCTTTAATCATTTGAACAGAATCTATTTTTACAGTTTCAATATTTTTTAAAGAGTCTAATTGTTTAATAGAATCTTTGGTAGAAACTATTTCTGTAATTTGAACAGCATCTATTTTTTGCAATGAAATTAAACTCAAACTATCTTCAATTCGTTGTTTAGCATATTTGAGTTCTTGTAAACGAATTCGTTCTGCTGTTTCTAAGGAATCTTTTATTAATTTCAATTCATTTTTATCAATTGTGGTCGTATCTGTTTTTGCATAATAACGAGCCAATACTGTGTTATTTTTTTCTCGTTCTAAATCTTGCATTATTTTCAAACTATCATTGTATCTCTTTTGTTGAACCAACAGCTTAGCATATAAAATTTTATCTTCTGCAATCTTTTTTTGTTGTGCCAAAGCCAAGCTGTCATTGTATCTTTTTTGTACGATCGTTAATTTTTCTTCTGCAATTTTATTTAAAATATTTAATGCTTCTTGAGCTGATAGTAAACTATCGTTGTATTTTTTTTGTTTTGCAAACAACAATTCTTGTTGTGCGTTAACTAATTCTTCTTGTATTTTTTTAGCTATTAACGTACTATCCTCTATTCGTTTTTGCTCAACGATCATTTTTTCATTTGCAATTCTCAAATTTTCTTCCTCAACTTGTTTCGCTACTATAATGCTGTCTTGAATTCGTTTTTGCTCAACTAATAAAGCTTTTTGTTTTTGAGCTTCAATTTTTAAATTTTCAGTCGTTATACTATCTTGTAATCGTTTATCTTCTTTCTCTTTTATCGTTTTTACTGCCCAAAAAGTGCTGTCTTCTAATTTTTGTTTAGCAATTTTTTCTTCTAATTTTTTTAGCCTAATTTTTTCATTTTCTTTTTCTTGCAATAAATCTTTTAACGTAATCGTAATTCCTTTTTTAGAAGCTTCAATACTATCTTGTGCAAATTTCTTTTTAAAGGCTACGATGCTATCTTGTTTTTTTCGTTCATTGATTCGCTCTTTTACCAATGCAACTCTTCCTAAACTGTCTGCTGTCCGTTTTGCTTTTATCGCAGTTTGCAAACTATCTCTCTGTTTTTGCAATTGCAATCTTGTCTCCACTCTAATTAAACTGTCTTGTGTTCGTTTAATTTTGATTGCATTTAAAATACTGTCTCTTTTTGTAGTTTGTGCATGTAATTGACTATTTGTAAAAAATAC
>CANHNT010000227.1 GCA_947461985.1 Bacteroidota bacterium
ATTATTTAATATGGTTGGATTGCTCATTGATTGCTGCACAGAAATATGATTCGCTTTTATTGATTTTTCAAAATGATTGTTAGCAACAGCTTTATTAACAAAGGTCATTCCAAAATAGAGCACTGCATAGGTTAATGCGCTGGTCATCATGCGACTTCGAGGGATAGAATTATTTTTGTACAATAAACCCACCACAACCAGTATCAAAATCGGTATTGTCAAAAATAAATCGGCGATAGAAATATTATTGAGCGCCACTAATTGTTTTGAAAAAGGCAGAAAAATTCGAGTACCATAATTTGTAAAAATATCTACTAAAGAATGGCCCCAAAGGCACACAATCCAAAGGATAAACCATTCTTTGTAACTTATTTTCTTTTTAAATAAAATGTAAAATAAATAGGCCATCGGAAATGCCGTTAAAAATTCTATAAAGAATGAATGCGTATAACTGCGATGATATAATACATATTTTCGTGGATCATTTAAGCCAGAATATAACAAATCAAAATCGGGGAATGTTTTTGCCAATGCACCAATCCAAAATGCTTTTCTACCTATTTGTTTGCCTAATAATTTATCTCCTATTGCACCACCTAAAACAATGTGTGTTAATGAATCCACGTTTATTTTTATTTTGGCACAAAACTAATCAATCTCAATCTCTATATTAGAATGATTCTGTTAATTTATTCAATAGGTACTTTGATCACATCTAATCGTTTCCAAACCCCGTTCATTTTCATTTGAAAATAATAAGTGCCTTTTGCTAATTGACCTCGATAACCCCAACTGTATTTGGCTGTTCCTTTTCTACTTTCAGTATCATCGGCAATAATGGTTTGAAGTATATTATTTGTTGTATCCGTTAAATAAAAACCAATGGTTGTTGTGCTTTCAATGTGTTCACTGTGTGAGCCACTCAATTCAATTGGATAGCGAAGAATTCTTCTTTTACTTGGATAATTGGTTCGTTTTGGAACGGCAATTCTTTTTTCTAATGCAATAAATTTCACTAATTCATTCTCAATCGTTGAGTCCATGTTGGTATCAAAAATATTATCAATAGAATTATTGTCTGTTAAGCACCACATGGCTTGTTGTGCAGTATTGTCAAATGCTTTCAATCGTTGTAAAATAGTGGTCAATTTTTCAATCGCTCCATCATGTTTGTATGCCAGCTTAAAGGTATCCGTTTCGCTTGGCGATGCATTGCTTTTCTCTCCACAAAGTGCATTTATAGCGATTGTTTTCGATTCGTTGGCATTTAATTTTACAATGTAATTTTCTGTAGAAATTAAATCTTGTTTATGATCATATTCATTGGTAAAATGATAGGCATTTTCAATTTTCACTTCTTGAGAAGCATTGCTTGAGTTGGTTATTGTTACTTTTAAACATTTGCCTGTATGACTCGATTTTGTTGGATTATTCGCTGTGTTGTTTCCTGTGACTAACACTTTCAATTTGTTGGATTTCAAACCTTCATTCAACGTAGTTGTTGTGGCAAAACAATTAAAATTTGCAATTAAAATAACGGCTAAAAAGAAAAATCTCATAAACTATGTTTTATTTAAAAACGTAATTTATGAGATTTAAGTATATTTTTGAAATAAAAAATGTAAAATCTATACATTTAAGCACAAAATCGCTTAAAAAAGTCCATTTACTTCAGCATCAACCATGTTAATGATTTTAGCTAAGTCTTCTTTGTTTTCAGCAAAATTCATTTTGTCGATGTCAATGACTAATAAACGACCATCACTGTAATTATCTAACCAAGCATTATAATATTCATTTAATCGCTTTAAATAATCTAACCGAATATTTTCTTCATATTCTCGACCTCGTTTTTGTATTTGACCAACTAAAGTAGGAACACTGGCTTTTAAATAAATCAATAAATCAGGAGGATTGACCATGCCTTTCAAGGTCTCAAAAAAGTTTTTATAATTTTCAAAATCTCGTTTCGTCATTAAGCCCATTTCGTGCAAATTGGGCGCAAAAATATATGCATCTTCATAAATCGTTCGGTCCTGAATAACGGTTTGGTCGCCTTTCGAAATATCAACAATTTGTTTCAAACGACTGTTTAAAAAATAAATCTGCAAATTGAAACTCCAACGATGCATATCATTGTAAAAATCATTTAAATACGGATTGTTTTCTACATCCTCATAATGTGGAGACCAATTAAAATGCTTCGCCAAAATTTTTGTCAAGGTTGTTTTTCCAGCACCAATATTTCCTGCTATTGCAATGTGTTTTATTTGTTTCTTTTTTGCCATTTGTATTTAAAAGTTGTCAGTTGTCAGATGTCAGTTGTCGGCAATGAATTTATAATACTTATTGCTTTTAGCTTAACACAGATAACTATGAATTCGCTAAAATAAATTGAAATCTTCGTAATCTGTATAGTTTAACAATAATAATTTATACCCATTTTTTTTCGGGCCTCATCTAATACGTTGCTTGCACTCTCTCTCGCTTTTTCTTTTCCCATTTTCATGATGGATTGAAGGCTAGAAATGTCTTGTTGCAACTCAATCGTTTTTGTTCTAATTGGTGCAATAAAATTCACCATATCCTCTGCCAATTGTTTTTTCAAATCGCCATAACGGATGTTGCAATTATTGTAATCTGTTGTAAATTTTTCTAATACATCATTGCCACTCACCAATTTCATTAAGTCAAAAATGTTTTCAATATAATCGGGCATTGCCATGTTAGGCTCAGTAGGACCTTGGTCTGTCTTGGCTTTCATCACTTTTTTACGAATTACTTCATCCGTATCCGAAAGGTATAAAGTGGCATTTTCATTTTCACTTTTACTCATTTTGCCATTGCCATCTAAACTCGGAATTTTGATTAATTCATTGCCAAAATTAAACGGATAAGGTTCGGGAAATAGTTCGCCATAACGATGATTAAAACGTTGAGCAAAGTTTCTTGCCATCTCCAAATGTTGCTCTTGATCTTTTCCTACAGGCACATATTTTGCTTTATGAATTAAAATGTCGGCAGCCATTAAGGTCGGGTAGGTGAGCAAGCCAGCATTAATATTATCGGGCTGACTTCGTGCTTTGTCTTTAAACGAAGCTGTTTTTTCTAACTCTCCTTTGTATGCCATCATGTTCAACATCAAATACAATTCAGGAATTTCAGGCACATCACTTTGTACATATAAGGTTACTTTGTTGGGGTCTAAACCACAAGCAATGTTTTCTGCCAATACCTTATACACATTGGGTTTTAACTGCAATGGGTCTGGGTGCGTTGTCAACGAATGATAATCGGCCACAAAAAAGAAACACGGAAATTCATCCTGCATTTTCACATAGTTGCGCATGGCACCAAAATAATTCCCTAAATGTAAATTTCCTGTCGAACGAATTCCACTAACAACAATATCTTTATTCATGATGTTGCAAATATAGTCGTGAGTTGTGAGTTGTAGCTTGAAAGTTCAAGTTTTTTTATTTTTGTAACCAGCGACTATTTCTTTGTTCATCGGAGTTGTGCCTGTTCCGTTATTCGGAATCACTCCCTTCAACGACACGGACTTTGTGAAACTTTTCTTTATTAACTTCTAACTTTTTCAAAAGATTGGAAAAGATGAATAATTTCA
>CANHNT010000228.1 GCA_947461985.1 Bacteroidota bacterium
AGAGGCCGGAACTGGTTATTCAAAAACATCTATTCCAGTGAACGACATAAAATCTGACATGGGAAAAATTTCTGTGCGTGTTAAAAATAATTCCGAAACTGGAAAAAACATTGGTGGTACAACTTGGGGGGCTGTGTATTGGCAATATTTTGAAAATTTAGATAAAATAGCATCGCATGAAACGCCGCTTTCATTGAAGAAACAATTGTATAAAATTACGAATTCAGATAAAGGCGAAGTGTTGACACCTATTACAGAAAACAGTCCGTTGAATGTTGGTGACAAAGTTAAAGTACGCATTGAACTTCGAGTGGATAGAGCCATGGAGTATGTGCACATGAAAGATATGAGAGGTGCTTGTTTTGAACCCGTTAATGTATTGAGTAATTACAAATATCAAGGTGGTTTAGGGTACTACGAAGCTACCAAAGATGCTTCTACAAATTTCTTTTTCAATTGGTTAAACAAAGGAACGTATGTGTTTGAATACCCAATGTTTATAACGAACAAAGGTGATTTCTCTAATGGCATTGCAACCATTCAATGCATGTATGCACCTGAATTTAGTAGCCACAGCGAAGGCATACGTGTGCAAGTGAAATAATGATTGTGATAAGGCATTTACATCATGTTGATGCATAGGGAGTAGTAGAATATTCCTTTTATTATGTAAACTTGATAGTTGTTTTTAAAATGAATCAGAGGAGGCTATTTTAAAAATACTTTCAGAAAGGATCTATTTTAATTTTTTATGGAAATGATAAATTTGTAATATTGCTTTTCAATTCATTAAAAAAATACATGAAAAAAAATATTGCATTAATTGCTGGAGGTTATACAGGAGAATATATTATTTCAATAAAAACTGCTGTAACTATTGAAAACAATATTAGTAAAGAAAAATACAATGTTTTTAAAATCATTATTGATAAAAATAATTGGAAATATACTGCTGCTAATGGGGATGAAATAGAAGTAGATAGAAGCGATTTTTCATTGACAATCAGTGGTGAAAAAATTAAGTTTGATGCTTGTTTTATTGCGGTACACGGTACGCCAGGTGAAGATGGTAAATTGCAAGGATATTTAGAAATGCTCGACATCCCTTTTACATCATGCAGCGCAGTAGTTGCTGGTTTAACGTTTAATAAAATATTTTGTAATCGAGTGATTGCTCAAAGTGGAGTGGTTAATGTATCGAAATCATTACATCTTATTAAAGATAGAAAATTAGACATTGAAAATATTTTAGCGAATATTATGTTGCCTGTTTTTGTGAAACCAGCAGAAGGAGGCTCAAGTTTAGCCACTACAAAAGTAAAAACCAAAGAAGAATTAAAACCTGCTATTGATGCTGTGTTTGATTTCGATAGTCAAGCCATGGTAGAAGAATTTGTAAAAGGGAGAGAATTTAGTATAGGTGTTTATAAACTGAATGGAGAAGTAAATGCATTGCCATTGACAGAAATAATCAGCAGCAAAGAATTTTTTGACTATGAAGCGAAATACACTGCTGGAGCATCAAAAGAAGTTACTCCTGCCGAAATTGAAACAGCATTTGCTACCCAAATGGCAGAAACAGCTATAAAAATATACAATGTATTAAACTGCAAAGGTATTTGTAGAGTAGATTTTATTTTGGAAGAAGCAACAAAAAAATTATTTTTCTTAGAAATTAATACCGTTCCAGGACAAAGTGAGGCAAGCATTGTTCCTCAGCAAGTAAGGGCAAAAGGGATGGCTTTGGTAGATTTTTATGGCGATTTAATAGAAGAGTGTATAAAAAAATAACGTGTAAGTTATAAATAAGGGTTAATTTTTTTCTAAATGCGTTCGTAACATGAGCAAAAGCATTATTTTTACTTCTTTAAAACAATTCAGTGCTTAAACGTTCCTTTTTATTTAATTTATTGTTGGTAATCTTAGTCGTAATCGGACTAGTATTTTTATTTTTTAGTTCGTTGAACTTTTTAACCAATCATGGCAAGCAAACTATTATTCCAAAATTGGAAGGTAAAAGCATGAGTGAGGCAGTGGACATATTAAAAAGTAAAGGATTTAGAATCGTTATAGACTCTACTTATCAATCTTACAGTAAACCATTAGAAGTTTTGTATCAAGAGCCAGAAGTTGGCGCCAATGTGAAAATTGGTCGTACCGTATTTATTACCGTAAACCGAAAAACGCCTCCATCTATTCCAATGCCTAATTTGGTCAATACCTCATTTAGAAACGCCATTTTAACAATGCAAAGTTATCGTTTAGTAATGGGTGATACTACTTACAAGCCAGATGTGGCAGCTGGTGCGGTGTTAGAACAATGGGTAAATGGACGAAAAATTGCGCCAGGAACGTTGGTTCCAATTGGCAGTAGAATAGATTTAGTTATCGGAGAAGGCTTATCAGAACAAATTGAGGTACCTAATATTATTGGAATGACTTGGAATGAAGCAAAGAGGTTGCTAGATTCTAAAATGTTATCTATAAACGCAATTTGGGAAGGAGAGATAACGGATAGTGCTTATGCCATAATATACAATCAACAACCAGAAGCTATAAACGAGTTAGATTTCAATAATCAAATACTTGCAGGAGATATCATTGATGTGCGCATCATGCAAAGTCCTTCACAAGAATTATTATTGAAAAATCAACCAGGCTCTAAAAAATTATTAGGGAGTAGCGACGATGACACAGCTGAAGTAACTTCATCAACAGAGGTTCAAATGCCTGAACGACCTACAGGAACCATAAACAGAGATTCAATTAAAAAACCAAGAGCTATTTTAATTCCTTCTCAACAAAGAAAAGAGGATAATATAAAAGATAATCAAGATAAAATTACAGACAGAGACAATAAAAAAGTAAATTCTACCGTTATTAAAAAAACAGGAACTCCAGCAAAGGTTAATCCTAAAAAAGATACTAAAGAATCCAATATCAAACACAGTGGAGGAATTAGTGACGAATATCAATAATTGAGAAAAATAATTTCCATATCAATCATTTTATTCCTTGTAATAATTGCAAAAAAAAACGCAATTGCACAAGAAATAATCGCTCCATTAAAATGCAATCAAGTATTATTTAATGTAGAAAAAAATAACCTAAAAGCAAAAAAAAGCAGAGCAACATTGCCTTTCATTGATGATTTTTCGTACGATGGTCCATACCCCGATCAAACATTTTGGACAGATAAACAAGCGTTTATTAATAATACCATGTCGGCAACTCCTATAACAAGAGGAATTGCTACTTTAGATGGACTAAATGAAATTGGAAGACCCTATTTTAAAAATCCATATACAATAGGGTATGCAGATAGCTTAACTTCGCAATCGATTGATTTAAGCAGTTACGCAACAACCAGCAATATTTTTCTTAGTTTTTTTTATCAATCCCAAGGCTTGGGTTTTGCACCAGAATCGCATGATTCGCTCATGCTTTTCTTTAAAAACAATCAAAATGAATGGATAAAAATATGGCGTGTTCGAGGGGGCATTATTCAAGGATTTAGATATGTAACATTGCCCATCAGTGATCCTCAATATATACATGCCAATTTTCAATTTAGATTTGTC
>CANHNT010000229.1 GCA_947461985.1 Bacteroidota bacterium
AAGGCCCTTTGTTATGGGTTTATCGAGCAAAGGAGATGTGTCAAAAAGCGATAATGCACCAGGTTATTTGATTGATGCTGATGGAAATATTGAATTTCCATTAATAGGTACAATTAACATTTCAGGTTTAAATAGAATACAAGCAACTGTTTTGTTAAAAGAAAAAATAAAAAGTTATGTAAAAGATCCTATCGTGCATATAAGTTTACAAAATTTTAAAATTACAATTCTTGGAGAAGTTTCTAAGCCAGGCGTTTATACGATGAATCATGAAAGAATTTCAGTGCCAGAAGCGCTCGGGTTGGCTGGCGATTTAACAATCAGTGGAGTTAGACAAAATGTGCTATTAATAAGAGACGAAGAAGGAATTAAAAGGGAAATTCGAATCGATTTAACATCAAGAGATATCTTTCGATCACCTTATTATTATTTGCATCAAAATGATATTCTATATGTAGAGCCTTCAAAAAGCAAAATAACATCTACCAAACCAGTAACCGTTTACGGAAGCTTAGCAATTGCAGGAACTTCACTATTAATAAGTATTTTAAATCTTTTGACACGATAATATGAATAAAGAAAACGAACAAGAATTTTTTCAAGAAGAGAATTCAGAATCAGGATTTAATATAAAAGTTATTATTGGTAAACTATTGCATCATTGGTTTTGGTTTATCATTGGGTTAATGATTACTCTTACGATTTCATTTATGTATTTGCGCTACCAAATTCCCATTTATCAGGCAAAGGCAACCGTATTAATTAAAGATGAGAAAAAAGGGGGGGTATTATCAGAATTGTCGGCATTTTCTGATTTAAATATCATGTCGGGTTCGAGTAGTCTTGATAATGAAATAGAAATATTTAAATCTCGAAACCTAATGTCAAGAGTGGTAAGAGATTTGAATTTACAAACGTGTTATTATGTACAAGGAAAAGTTATTCAGAAAGAGGTATATACTAATTTGCCTTTTAAAGTAATTTACTATGAAGATAGAAGTAAATTAGATAATCGTTATGCTAATTTTTCTATTAAATTAATTGACAATAAATTTTTTGAATTTACTGAAGGAAAAAATAAAAAACCGCAAAAAAAATTATTTTCAGATAGTGTAAAAACATCATTAGGAACAATTATGGTTATCCCAAATCAAAAATTTGTTTCAGAATGGGTGACAAAAGATTTTATTGTAAAATTAAGTCCAATCAGTGCAATAGTGGATAATTATTTATCAATATTGACGGTGAAATCGCTTTCAAAAACAGCTAGTTTAATCGAATTGTCATTTAATGATCGGTCAAAAGAAAAAGCAAAAGATATTATAAATAATTTAATTTTTCAACACAATCAAGACGCCGTTAATGATAAAAATCAAATTGCAAAAAATACGGCTTCATTTATCAATGACCGTTTACAATATATTACCAATGAATTATCAAATGTAGAAAGCAGTGCACAGCAATATAAACAAAACAACAATGTAGTTGATGTAGTTTCTGAAGCAAAATTATATTTAGAGTCTGATCAACTGAACGAACAACGGATTTCTGAATTAAGTTCACAACAAAAAGTTGCCGACAATATTTATGAATATATTGTTCGTAATAATAATGCCGATTTGATCCCCACTAATTTTGGGATTGCAGATGGAAACAGTGTGGCAAATATTAGTAGTTACAATCAATTAATTTTAGAACGAAATCAAAAAATTAAAAGCACAAGCGAAATTCATCCAGCCATCATAGCCTTAGATGAACAAATTAACAGCTTGAAACAAAATGTTATTTCGGGTATTAAAAATTACAGAAACTCATTACAAATACAACGCAATGCCTTAGCAAAACAAAGCGGTTTATTCAATTCTAAAATTTCATCGGTACCAAGATACGAGCGTCAAATAAAATCAATAAGTCGTCAACAAGAAATTAAAGAAGGATTGTATCTTTATTTATTACAAAAAAGAGAGGAAACCAATATTGCATTAGCCGTTACTGTAGCCAATGCAAAGACGATAGACAGCGCTTTTAGCAATGGAAATGCCATATTTCCAGATAAAAAGAAAACCTATACCTTGGCTTTTGCATTAGGTTTACTCATACCGGCATTACTCATTTATTTAAAACAAATTTTAGATACAAAAGTGCATAGCACCAAAGATTTAGATACACTAAATATGCCTTTTGCAGGGGATATTCCACTCACCGACTACGACGATCGTTTAATTATTACAAAAGGTTTATCAACCAACATTGCAGAAGCCTTTAGAATGGCGCGTACCAATCTTGATTTTCTTACGAGCTCGGTTAAAGATGGCGGAAAAGTGATCCTTATTACCTCTACTTTGCCAGGAGAAGGAAAATCGTTTGTGTCATTAAATTTAGCTTCTACAATAAGCCTTACCAACAAAAAGGTAGTTTTAGTTGGTATGGATTTAAGGGCACCTAAATTACTAGAATACTTAAACTTGAACATAGAAAACCCCATAGGTGTTACCAATTTTATTATCGATAGCCAGTTAACCATTGATGATATTATTTTAAAAAAACCTACCAGAGAAAATATTGATGTAATTATCTCTGGCGATATTCCACCAAATCCATCTGAATTGTTATTAGATGATCGAATTAAAGTCATTTTTGAAGAACTAAAAAAACGGTATGATTATATCATTATAGATACGGCTCCAGTTGGAGTGGTAACGGATACCATTTTAATGAATGAATATGCAGATGCTACATTATATATTGTGAAAGCAGAATTTTTAGAAAAACGGATGCTAAATGTTCCTTTAAGCTTATATCATGAAAAACGATTGAAAAATATGGCATTGCTTTTAAACGGAACCAAACTATTAAAAGGCTACGGCTATGGTTACGGCTATGGCTATGGATATGGCTATGGCTATGGATATGGTAACGGAAATTACATGAAAAATGAAGTCAAAGAAAGTTTCTTTCATAAACTAAAACAGAAAATATTTAAACCAAAAGCAGAAAATAATCAGTAGAAAGCATCTTTGATGTGAAGCAATTCGGGTTCAGTATCTTTTTTTAAGATAATGGAAATGACATCAAACCGAATATCTTTATACTGTTTATCAATCAAAAATACTTGAGAAGCCTCTGTTACATTTTTAATTTTTGTATAACTGATTGCACTTTCAGGCATCCCCATTTTTAAATTGGTACGCGTTTTTACTTCCACAAAAATATAAATACCCTCTTTTTTTAAAATAATATCGATTTCTTTGTGCCCAACTGTCCAATTTTTTTCAACAAACTCATATCCATTATCTAAACAATATTGCAACGCTATTTCTTCGCCTAACATTCCAATTTTTTTGTTTTTGCTCATTATGCCTTAAATTTACAATCTTTTTAAAAATTATATATGAAAAGTCTGATAGAAAATTTTACTACACAACTTGTCGAGGCATTAGCTATTGGCAAAAAAAGTAAAATTATATTTACCAAAAAAATATTTAATCAAGTAGTCGTTAGTGGATTAGGAGGTAGTGGCATTGGAGGAACAATTATACAAGATTATGTTATTGAT
>CANHNT010000230.1 GCA_947461985.1 Bacteroidota bacterium
CAATTTATAATTTATATTAAATAACAAATTATCATATTAATATTATGAATAAAAATAAAAATACGGCAATTTCAATACTCATTAGTTAGAGTGCCATCGCAGGAAACAGAGATAGAACCGGACAATCAGGCGCAGGAGAATTATTATTTAATCCCTGGGGAGCATCAAGTGGCGTATTTGGATTGAATGCGGCTCAAGTTACTGGAATTGAAGCCATGAAATGCAATATTGCCGGTTTAGCTAAAACGACAAATACTGAAATTGGATTCGCTCATACCCGATTTTTAGGCGGTACAGGAATGAGCCTAAGCAATATAGGTTTAGCTTATGGATTAGGTGAAGTAGGCGTTTTAGGAGTAAACATTATGTCTTTTGGTTTTGGTGATATTACTAGAACAAATGAAAATGCTCCAGAAGGCGGACTTGGAACGTATAAGCCATCTTTTATAAACATGTCAGTAGGTTTAGGGCATACTTTTTCAAAAAACATGTCTGCTGGTTTAAATGTAACGTACGTAAATGAAACCATTGAAAACATTAAAGCAAGTGCTGTAGGTTTTGATGCCGGTATTCAATATACTAATGGTAAAAATGACAATTTACACATAGGTATTACGCTTAAAAATGTAGGTACAAACATGCGTTTTTCTGGTGATGGGTTTAGTTTTCCAGGAACTAGCCCTGATTATGCAAAAGATTACACGGTTCAATCAAAACCAGAAAAATTTGGCTTGCCTACACAATTAAATATTGCTGTAGCGAATGATTTTTATTTAGATGAAAATGGCAAAACAGAAACTGATGCTACAAAAGCTGCGGTAAATAAAAAAGGGTTACACAGATTGACACCCATGTTCAGTTTTATTTCGAATGCTTATTTTAATGATTGGATAGGCGTAGGTGCAGAATATGCTTACAAAGAAAAATTCATGGCAAGAGTTGCATATCGATATGAAACAGATATTTTTAGCCAAACAGAAAATACAACAATGTATTCTGGTTTAAGTATGGGGGCTTCATTTAAGTCAAAATTTTCTGACAATGAAAAGTCTCCAGAAGTTGCAATCGATTATGCATTTAAACCTACACGATTTTCAGGTGGTGCACATACCGTTGGACTAAGACTATTTTTAGGTAAAAAATAAAACTAAGAATTATTATTTTAAATTAATAAATTAAATCAACGCTTTCTTTGAAAGCGTTGATTCTTTTTTTATCAAAATACAACTATTTTAAAAATGAGTACAATTACATACGTTACCAAAGTAACTTTAGATCAAATGATTCTCGAACTGAATCAATTAAAAGGTCATGGCAGAAGTGAAATTGCAAAAGCAATTGCCGAAGCGAGAGAAAAAGGAGATTTAAAAGAAAATGCTGAATATGATGCTGCTAAAGAGGCACAAGGACATCATGAAGCAAGAATTTCAATATTAGAAACAGCAGTAGTAAATGCACGTGTATTAGATATTAATGACATTGATTTAAGTAAAGTTTCAATATTAAGTAAAGTGAAAATTACGAATATGGGAACTAAAAAAACAATAGAATATCATCTTGTTTCTGAAAATGAAGCAGATATAAAAATTGGTAAAATTTCAGTTTCATCTCCCATTGGTAAAGGGTTATTAGGGAAAAAAGTGGGTGAAATTGCCGAAGTAACTACACCTGGTGGAATCATGAAATTTAAAATTGAGAACATCTCTATTTAAATCATGGCCAGTATTTTTACTAAAATTATCATGGGTGAAATTCCTAGTTTTAAAATAGCGGAGGATGAAAATTTTATTGCGTTCTTAGATATTACACCCATTGTAAAAGGACATGTTTTAGTGGTGCCTAAACAAGAATTTGATAAAATATTTGATGCAGATATTGAACTACTTTCAAAATGGTTAGTTTTTGCTCAACCAATTGCCAAAGCAATTGAAAAAGCATTTGATTGTAAACGATGTGGCATTTCAGTAATTGGTTTAGAAGTACCACATGCACATATGCATTTAGTGCCTATCAACGCTGCTGACGACCTCAATTTTACTCGAGAAAAATTAACAATGACGATGGAAGACTTGAAAGAAGTGCAAGAGACTATCCTTCTTGCACTTTAGCACTTGGATTGATAAATCTAAATCCAACACCATGAATCGTTTGAATTTCTATTTCAGTTTCTTCCTTTAGGTATTTTCTTATTTTAGTGATAAACACATCCATACTTCTACCTAAAAAATAATCATCCTTACCCCATACTTTAGTTAATACTTCATCGCGTTTCACCACACGATTAGGATTTAAACAGAAGAAACGCAACAAGTCGGCTTCTTTTTGGGTTAATCGAATATCTGTGTTGGGTCCTTTTACGGTTAAGTTAGGGAAATCAAAAACAGTTTGTCCAATAGGAAAAATTAATTCATCCGAATCTGTTCCTTTGGTTCTTTTTAAAAACACATCAATACGAAGCAAAAGTTCTTCCATACTGAATGGTTTGGTAATATAATCATCACCTCCAGCTTTAAAACCTGCAATTTTATCTTCTTGCATATTTTTTGCTGTGATAAATAATATAGGAATATGTGTGTTTTTTCTACGAATTTGAGCAGCTAAAGTAAAGCCATCTTTTAATGGCATATTTACATCTAACAAACATAAATCATAAAAGTTTTTTGAAAACTGTTGCCAACCAGCGTTACCGTCGGTAGCATGCGTAACTTCAAACCCCCTTTCTTCAAGGCTATCTTTAATTACATAACCCAAAGCAGCGTCATCTTCAACTAATAAAATTTTCGTTTTTTGTGGCATAATTTTTAGCTTTTATAGTTTTTTGGTATAAATATACAAAATTCTGAACCTTTTTCAAGTTCACTGGTCACTTTTATTTCTCCTCCGTGTTGTTTACAAATTAATTTTACATAATTCAGCCCTAAACCAAAGCCTTTTACATCATGTAAATTACCTGTAGAAACTCGAAAAAATTTATCAAATATATATTTTAAATTTTCTTGGGAAATACCTATCCCATTGTCTTTCACACAAATAGATATTATTCCCTGATTCTCGTCACAAGTTACATTAATTATTGGAATATTATTACAATATTTAATGGCATTTTCTAATAAATTATTGATCACATTTTTTATGTGCATTTTATCTACGTTAAAAGAAATGTTTTCTTTTTTCATGAATACAACAATATCGCCACCCCTTGATCGTAAAAGGGGTTTATATGTTTTGTCTATAATTTCATCCATTAATAGTTCCAATGCAACATCTTCTTTATTTAACCTCATTACATCTTTACCACTTTTTGCCATTTGCAACACTCGTTCTACTTGGTTAGTCAGGTGTTCAGTTTCATTATTAATGATTGTTGCGTAATTTAATAAACGCGCAGGATTATTAATAATGTTAGGATTTTTTAATACTTCGGATGATAATTTAATGGTTGCTAATGGCGTTTTAAATTCGTGGGTCATATTATTCACGAAATCTTTCTGAATTTCGGATAATCGTTTTTGCCTAAAAATAATGAATATAGCATAC
>CANHNT010000231.1 GCA_947461985.1 Bacteroidota bacterium
AAATGAATATGACATACAAACAAAAAGCGCAAGCAGTTTACGACATGATTTTTTCTGGTCAATTATTAGAAGCATTTGATAAATATTACCACGAAGATGTTGTGATGACTGAAATTGGAGAAGACGCTCGAGTAGGAAAAGCGATTAACAGAGATTATGAAATTAAGTTTTTAGAATCGGTGAAAGCAGTGCATGGTGCAGGAATTGATTCAATGGCTGCTGATGAAGAAAACAAAACCGTTTTAATTGAAAATTGGATGGATGTTACCTTCCAAAATGATGTGCGAATGAAAATTAGCCAAGTAGCTGTTCAAAAATGGGATGGCGACTTTATTGTTGAAGAACGTTTTTATCACCGATAAAAAATAATGTCTATATCTTTAAAAAATCCGAAGTAAAACGCTTCGGGTTTTTTTATTTGTGTAGCCTTTTCAATTGCGATGAACAATGATGAAGGCAATGAGAATCAATAAAATAATCAGGTATTTTTTTTACTTACAAAATAGACCCCTACAAAAATTAAGATGGCTGCTAGGGCTTTAATCATGCTCATTTCTTCACCCAAAAACAAAATTGCAATAATGGCTGCAAATAAAGGTTGAATATAAATATAGGCCCCTGCTATGGCTGGACTTAGGATTCTGATGGCGTAAATATTCCATAGATACGTAAAGAAGGTAACTCCGAGGACAATAAAGGCTACTGCTAAATAGTTATTCGTGGAAAAGGAGGCCCACTGAATGGCTAAAAAATCTTGAATGCCGAACGGGAACACAAATAAACTACCTATTAAAAAAACCCATCGGATAACGATTATAGGTCGATATTTATGCATTAGGGGTTTCACAATAATCATATAAATGGCATACGATGAAGCATTCAAAAATATAAAGGTATCTCCCAAAATAGGATTGATAGCCACTTTGTCTTTTGCGGCTATAGTAACTAACAAGGCGGCTCCAAAAATACCTAATGACAATCCGAATACATTGAGTTTTGAAAATTTTTCTTTGAGCACTACAGCTGCAAATACACTGACCAAAATGGGGGTAGACAGCATCATGAGCGAAGCATGAATGGGTGATGTTAGGCTCAACCCTTTAAAGAAAAACAACTGATTGGTGGCGACTCCCAATAATCCACAAAAAACCAATCGTACAAAATCTGATGGATCTATTTTGGTTCTGTAATTTTTGCCTCCTAAAAACGACAACCAAAATAAAAAAGTAGCGCATAAAACCCTGATTAAAATAAATCCTCCAGGTTTAATGAGTGTTGGCATTACGGACTTCGCTACTGTAAACCCGGCTCCATAAAATAAGTTGGCTCCTAATAATGCTAAATGCGCTTTTTGACGTTCATTCATACGAAAAGCAAAAGTAGTTATTACCCTTCTTTATATTCTCCAAAAAGTTGAATTAATTTATTGAATCGGTATTCAAAAATTTCTTCTAGTTTTTTGGTAACGATTAGGGGAGTTCCCAATTCGCCTATGATGCCAAATGGTGCTTGATAGTGCACGATGTCTAACATTTCTACTCCATTTTTGATCGGTTTAATATGATGTTGATGATGCCAAAATTTGTATGGTCCTTGGCGTTGTTCATCCACAAAATATTCATGTTCTTTTACATGGGTAATTTCGGTACACCAACTCATTGGTATGTTTAATAATGGCGTTACTTTATACTGAATAATTTGACCGGCATACATTTTTTCGGGCAAATCGGTTATTATTTCAAAACCCATATAATCGGGTGTAATTTCTTTTAAATTTTTTGGGGAAGATATAAAATCCCACACTTCTGAAATCGATAAATTTATTTTTTGTGTTTTTTGTAAACTGTGTATAGCCATTGCGTAAAAATAGTTTCAATTGGCTATAAAGTAATATCAAATGAATTGATAAGACATAAAAAAAGCCACACTGAGTGTAGCTTTTAAATTATTTTGATATCAACAGATTATGCTTTTTTCAACGTTAATTTAGGCAATGATGCTAAATAGAAAATTCCAAAAGCTACTGCTGAAAAAATAATGTCTCCTAAAAAACTATTCATAAAAATAGTGGTCGAAAATTCACTTTTGTAAAATGGCAATGCCATTACATAACACTCCGTAAATCCTGCGACACTGTATCCATAATATCCAGAAAGGAACGTTCCAAAATTAGAAATTAAAAAGAAAATCATTGAACCTCCTAAGGTAAAACCAAGCACATTAATTGTGTTTCTTTTCACTAATGCAATACCCAATAAAGTTACTAAGCCCAAAGCTAAGTAGTTTACTATTTGAGAAACACCATAAAAGCCAGGAGTAGTTGTAAATAAATTTAAACCCACATCAGACAAAAACATTGCGGTTAAAGGGATCAAGTAAGCCCATTTTTTGTTTGTTAAAACAGATCCACTAAACAGCCCTAAAGCAGCAACAGGAACCATATTGTACAAATGCGCCTCAGCATTTACAATTCGTAAAATAGCTGTGGTTAAAACTAACAATGCTACTATTAATATTTCTTTCTTCATTTTATTTTTTTAAGACTAAAAATCTTAGTGTGCAAATTTCTATTAAGATTTTGATATTTGCAATATTATTTTTTTGCCATGCTTGATTTTAAATGATCTATCACTTTAACCTCTAACGTATCGGTATTGGTTAAATCAGCTAAAAATACCGAAATCCAATCTGTTAAATGAACAAACAAGAACACTTGTTCAAAAAATGAAGTTCCTTTAATATCAATATCAACAATGGTTGCTTTGTATTTTTTAGTAACTTCTTTTAATAGTTTCATACGGCGTAAATTTCTTTCGAAATCGGTTTTTGCTGCGCAATATATAACGGCTAGCTCTTCATGCTCTTTTTTCCAACCTACAATTTCGTTGTGTGTCATTTCGGGAATCACATTGGTCCAAGCTAGTTGTTTGCTGTTTTCATTAATTTGTTGTCTGAACCTGATTGCCATGCCTTCGTGCCCTACAGTGGTGTAAATAGCAATTTGTTTGCCTTTAATTTGTGTAGCAATTTTTAAGGCATTTGATTGTATTTTTTTGGTATCTTTATTGATCAATAAAATGCTCGATTCTATTTCTTTGATAAAAGAAGTGTTTATTAATTTTGCCTTATTTAATACAAATAAAATTTGAACTAATGAATATCCTAAGCTAGCTCTTGGTGGATTTCCTCCTGGAACGAGTATTAAAGGATATTTATTTTGAGTAGCAAAATCGGCCAAAGCACCACCAGAGGTAATGCAAACAATATTGGCTTTTCTTTTTTTAGCTTCTTTTACAGCCATTAAGGTTTCCTCGGTATTGCCAGAGTATGAACAGGCAATAAAAAGCGTATCAGAATTAACTGATTTAGGAATAAAATAGTTTTTATTCACTACAAAAGGAATTGATAAATGATCAATAACATAATCTTGTATGATTGTGCCACCAATGCCACTACCTCCTAATCCACTAACGACTACTTGATTAAATATTTTTTTTGTAAATATAATTTTACTTTTTTTGCCAATAGC
>CANHNT010000232.1 GCA_947461985.1 Bacteroidota bacterium
ATACGCGTTAATACGCTCATCTAACAAGGTTTTAAATGGTCGGGGATTATTAGTGAATGTTACTTTTGACATGTACTTATTTAAATTTGGACAGGCAAATATCCGAAATAAATACCCAATTTTCTATTAAAATTTAACAAATTGGGTATTTAAGGAATGATTTTTATCATTGCGTATAGATAAAAAATAAGTTCCTTGTGCTAAATTAGGAGGTAATTTACTGCTAGGCTTGATTTTTTATGTTAGTTGTTGCTTTTTTTAAGACCCTCCCTTGAATATCAAGTAGTATTAACTTACATCATTCAAACAGCATCAAATCGATTTCATTCTCAACAAAAATAAAGTTTTTTTAGTGCTTAATTTTCAATTGTAGTTTCTATTTTCTTAACGTACAATTTGTTTTATTATTCCATATATTTGAAAACTTAAAAGGTAAAAATGAAAAAATATAGTTTACTGTTGTTCGTGCTTATGGTATGGTTAGTATCTTGTAATAACAATGTTTCATCAATTAAAGAGCCAAATAGTAAGCTAAAATCACTGTTTGCAAATTACTGGGAAGCGCATTTAAAATTATATCCACTCGAAGCAACTGCCATTGGAGATAACCGATATAACGATTTATTACCCTTGAACAACAGTGATGCTTATAGAGATACACTCAAACTTTTTTTGGAAAAATATTTAACCGAATCAAAAGCCATTGATGAATCCTTATCTGATGAAGATAAAATATCCAAAGAGATTTTTGAATTTGAATTAAATAATAGTTTAGAGAGTTTAAAATTTCCAAGCCATTTAATGCCAATCAATCAGTTTTGGAGTTTTACCAATGAGTTTCCACAATTAGGCAGTGGCGATGGCAATCAACCATTTAAAACGGTTAAAGATTATGAAAATTTTTCTACAAGAATGAAAGCATTTCCTGCATGGGCAGATGTGTGCATTGAAAACATGCGTAAAGGAATGGCGCAAGGAATTACGATTCCGAAGGCATTGGCAGAAAAAGTGGTTCCCCAATTAAAAAGTGTGTTAACGATAGATCCTACTAAAAGCATTTTTTATCAACCCATAAAAAACATGCCTTCAACATTTTCGAAAGAAGAAAAATCGAAATTAGAGAATCTATATTTTTTCAATATCAGCAATTCAGTTATTCCTGCTTACAGCAAATTAAGAACTTTTTTTGAAAAAGAATATATTCCTGCTTGCAGAGCAACATCGGGCATTTCATCCATTCCGAATGGTGCAGCTTATTATCAATATTTAATTCATAATTACACAACAACGAATTTAAAACCTGAAGAAATTTATGCAATTGGATTGAAAGAAGTTGCTCGTTTAAAATCAGAAATGGAAAAAGTAAAAACCGACGTTGGTTTTAAAGGAACACTACCTGAATTTTTTAATTTCATAAATACCGACAAACAATTCACTCCTTTTAAAACACCTAAAGAAGTACTCGATAGTTTTTGGGCAATTAAAAATTGCATGGCACCTCATTTAAAAACATTGTTTGAAAACGAACCCAAAACGAAATTTGAAATCAGACAAACAGAAGCGTTTAGAGCAGCAAGTGCCAGTGCCGAATATAATGCTGGTAGTGAAGATGGCACTCGACCTGGCATTTTTTACACCCCAATTTTAGATGCTACTAAATTTAATATTGTAGGTATGGAAACATTGTTTTTGCATGAAGCCATTCCAGGACATCATTATCAAATTTCATTGCAACAAGAAAATAAAACCTTACCACAATTTCGTAAATTTTTAGGCTATAGTGCCTATGCCGAAGGTTGGGCTTTGTATACCGAAACCTTGGGTAAAGAATTAGGATTGTATAAAAATCCTTACCAATATTTAGGGCATTTGAGTGATGCCATGCATCGTGCCATTCGCTTGGTGGTAGATGTTGCCATTCATACAAAAGGAATGACGAGAGAAGAAGCAATAAAATATATGAGAGACAATGAGCGCATTTCAGAAGAAGAAGCAACTGCCGAAATTGAACGTTACATGGCCATTCCCGGACAAGCATTGTCATACAAAATTGGTCAATTTAAAATTTTAGAATTAAGAGCAAAATATGAAAAAGAGCTTGGTTCGAAATTTAATTTGGCTGCTTTTCATACACAAATTTTAAACGGAGGCAATATGCCTTTGGAAGTTCTTGAGAAAAAATTAAAAATTTGGGCAAATAACAATGATTAATTATTCATGATTAATTATATATTTGAGTTTTAAGAACCAAAAAAACATTTACAATTAACAACTAATAATTACCAAACATGCGCTTCGTTCCTGATTTTATTGCTCAATTTTTCACCAAAGGAAGTCCTTTGTATAAAGAGTTGCAAGCATTATTGGGATTTACTCCAAGCAATTTAGCGGTGTATGAATTAGCCTTGTCGCATCGTTCAAACAACTTGAACACTGAAGAAAACAATGAACGATTAGAGTTTTTAGGAGATTCAATTTTAGGCGCCATTATTAGCGAACATTTATTTGTAAAATATCCAACCAAAGGCGAAGGATATTTAACCGATATGCGTTCAAAAATTGTGAACCGAAAAACGCTGAATGACATTGGAATTAAAATTGGTTTAAAGACCTTGATGAAATTCAATAATCAAGATTATTTTTTACGAGATTCTCAAATTTTTGGAAATGCTTTAGAAGCATTAATAGGTGCCATCTATATCGACAAAGGCTATGCCGTTACTAGAACCTTCATTCGTAGACGAATTTTATTGCCATTTGTTGACATTGAACTATTAGAAAGTTTAGAAGTTAATACCAAAAATAGATTAATTGGTTGGGCTACAAAATTTGGCAAAAAAATAGAATTCACAACCATAGAAGAAAAAATTGAACGTGGACGAAAAGTATTTACGATAGGTGTAGAAATTGATGGCGAATTAATTACTCAATCGACTGCCAATAATAAAAAAGATGCCAGTAAAGTGACGGCAGAAAATGCAGTAAAGTTATTGGAGATTGGTTAGTTTACAAATGCTGTTTCTGAATTTCAACAATATAATAAATTAAGAGACCAACGTTTAAAATTTGTATGGTAAAATAAGCAACCTTAAATGATTTACTATAATAACTATGCCGCAAAAATGTACCAATTGACAATGCAAATAACAAACCGATAGGCATGCCTGTTTTAGAATAATCTGCTGCAAATTTTAATGAAATACTCTCGTTGATACTCGGATTCACAAAAAACAAAAACAACAAATTGAAAATCACTAAAAACATTGGCGCAATTCTAAATTCCATATCGGCGAAAATACATTACTTTTGCATTAATTCGATGTCAGATGTATGATGTGAGGGGTTAGGAATACAATTATTTTTATTACTGACAACTGACTGCCAACATTAGACAGTTTTAAACGGGGCCGCCCGGTTTTGACAGCGTAGATCTTTGAGAGTGTAAGCATGTAGTGCGTTGGATAATTAGCACTTGAATCTGAATATTCAAAATTTACAAGGCGAAACATCTTTCGCAATG
>CANHNT010000233.1 GCA_947461985.1 Bacteroidota bacterium
GACGATTGGGTCATCATATTTCCATTTGCCAAAAAACGAAAGC
Source organism: Bacteroidota bacterium (assembly GCA_947461985.1). Classification (GTDB taxonomy): domain Bacteria; phylum Bacteroidota; class Bacteroidia; order Chitinophagales; family Chitinophagaceae; genus OLB11. The sequence goes on from CANHNT010000233.1 coordinate 44, forward strand.
CATTTTTATTGTAAAAAAAACTAGCTACTTGTTGAAATCCTTTAAACGAATTGCCTCTTAAATAGGTTCCAAATTGATATTCTATTTTTGTAAAATTACTTTTTAACAAAGAGAAGGAAACATTGCCTAAATGCCCGTTTTCGGGAATTGCAGTAAGAGAAATGTTCCAATCTCGAGCAAACTCTACGTTTCTAAAACGTTCTAATGGCTTAAAGCGATCTTGCACAAATTCATAATTTACTTTGCTAAATAAGATCAATTTTTTCTTATTCATCTCCCTTTTTTCGTCGTATATTATTTTAAGTGCAGTGCCTAAATGGGTTTCATTATCTATAGCAGAAAACGTATTGGGGTCATAGTTACTCAATGCCGTTTCTATCATTAAATTTTTATTGGAATCAATTTTAATACTCGTACCTAACGTAAATAGCTGCTGCTGTTTGGGTGTAATTAATACCAAAATAGGCTCATAATCACCTTGTTTAGTATTATTTATAGGTGCAATCCATTCATATACTCTGCCATTTGCACTATTGATAGATTGACGATAGTTGCCGTTGCCAACCCCTACACTGGTAAAGCTTAAACTATATTTAGCACTGTCAGGATTGGTAGAAAAAACATAGATATTACTAAACAAAACAGCCGCAACTACCGTATCTGTTTTTTTATATAAAATTTTGCTGTTGCTAAACGTATCCTGCAATCGGGCACTTGGATAATAAGCACGATGAATACTATCTCCTAAAAGCGCTAAAAATCTTTTTTGAGAAGAGTCTAACGATTGTTGAATAGATTGATTTTTTGCATCTTGGTTTGAGTACGCATTCAATCTAACTTGTACTTTTTTGTTGATTTGCCATTCATCATTCAAATAAAACAAAGAATTTAAATAGTTTTTATCCGAAAATTCATATTCGACAACAATTCTTAAATCTTTTGTGATGATCCGTTTTGGCATAAACGTAATTTCAGCAGAATTGTAATCAATAATATAATCCAATTCTTCCCCTCTTTTTAATTGAACGCCATCTATATAAACCCTTTCGGTACCTGCCAAAACCACAAAATATTGTTCGCCATTGGGACCTGTTAATTTATAAGGGCCTTGATTGCCTTCTAATGAAACTAACACATTTCGTACGAATTTACCTTTTGCTAATGAGGCCCCAATTGCAATTTTATTTTCCCCAAACTTGCCTGTTTTATACGCATTAGAAACATATCCACCTTGAACCCGTTTGTAGAAATTCATAAAATAACCAGTCGGTCTTTTGATGTCAAAATCACCAGCAATTAACTGCGCCTTTTTTTTAGATAGTTGAAGAAAAATTCGATCAAACCCCTGTATTTGTTGTGTATTTCCTTCTGGTTGAAAAGGAATTGTATTATCTGTTATGGCACCTGTTAATTTAATACTGTCTCCTAAATCGCCTTCTAATTGCAAATTAAATTGTGAATTTAACACCACATCCTGACTATTTCCGAACGACAATGCCCTTCCAAAACTTCCTGCATAATCTACATTACCAAAATCGACAAAAGGTTGGTTTTTATTGGCTTCATTTTCATCGTAATAATAAGGATTCATAAAAAAATTAGTTTCTAACCGTTTTATGTCTTTATGAAAATATTTTTTTGAAAAAGATAAAGGCAAAACTCTATACATTACCTCTATACTGTCTAAAGACGGCTTTTTTTTCCAAATTAATTGACTTTTCAAATAATCAATGACATAAGTAGTCGTATCTACATTTTTGACTAAAACAGCATGAGCCACTAAACTCAACGAATCAATTTTTATCGTATCATTTACTACGGCAATTTTCTTGTATTTGATATTACTTAATTCAATGCTTTGAGCCGTTGCTTTCAAAAAAAAAGCAATTCCAAAAATTGACAGCAAAATAAATTTTATATTCAAGAATAAGGATCGTTCGTAATAACGTATAAAATTAAGAAATTGTATAGAAAATGATAAACTAAAATAAAAAAGCTGTTCATGTTAGAACAGCTTTAAATAGTAAGGCAAGCAAAACTATTAAGGTTTTTTTGCAGTTATTTTAAATTTAATATTTGTTATGAAGGTCGTATTCGCTAACATTCCTTGATTTATTTTAGAGTTAAACTTTAATGTAAACTCCATATATTCACTATTAAAATAATCTTTAATGTCAGAATCAATAATCGTAAAATCAATCGATTTTGCGCCAGGCAAAATGCCATATTTAGTAGCAACTAATCGAGGATTAGTTCCATTATAAGCATCCACATATACTTTTACAGAATCATCAATAAAGTCTAACGTTTGCGCATTTGCATTGTCTATCGTCGCATTCATTGATAATGGAGCAATTTTCACAATTTTATCTTTAGTTATTCCTGCACCATAGGTTGCTAAATATTCATCCACTTTTGTTGCAAATGTATCGTTCAATTCTATAGGCAAAGACCATTGCATGGCTGCAATAGAATCAGGGAGCGTTTTAAGTTTAGTATATGGCACCTCAATATCTAATAAATCTGCATTGGGATTTGTATTAGACGAAGAAGCTGTACTTTTCTTTTTACATGAATTAAAAATTGTCATTGAAACAACAAACAGGAGTGATAAAATGATTGCTTTTTTCATTATTTTATTTATTTAAAGGGTTAAAATTACTTGTTTATAATGTTATTTTGTAGTTTTTTATTATTTTTTACTGATTTCTATAAAACAATGACGATTGAATGTTTATATTTGTTAGAATTTTTTGAAATAAATATGAAAAGTTTTTTTTTAATACTGATTTCTGTGCTTGCTTTTGAGATTTCAATTGCGCAAGAAGTTTATACAATGGGTTATGAACAAGCAACGATTCAAGTAGTTGACCCCAACTTGTTTTCCTATTTCGAATTGCCCGGACAAGCAACTCAATGTGGATTATATGACATTAATTCAAAAACATTTTATACTTGCGATTATAAAACATTTCGTTACATAGATGAAGATTATATAAAATATGAAGGCAATGCTTGTTGTGCTAGTATTGATTTTGACCCAAAAAAATATTACGGCACACTAACGTTCAAAGGTGTGATAGACAGTGTTGAGTGGGATGCAATGATTATTCATTTTATTACTGATAAAGCAAGATTAACCATTCATGTAGATGAACGTGAAATTGATGCTTTGTATGATAAATTTTACAAAAAAAATGCATTAGGCAAAGTGAAATTATTACTTCGTTTAAATACATACGACACTCCTAATGAAAATGTGCTGTCGTATAATAAAAATACCGAAATTCTCCCTAAACCTTTACGCACAGAAACTAAAATTCTTCGTTGGTAAACAGTATGCCTTCCGTTAAATTATTAGCTATTGAAAGCTCCTGTGACGAAACGAGTGCCAGTGTTTTAGTTGATGGAAAAATACTTTCCAATGTAATTTACACGCAAACAATTCATGAGCTATATGGAGGTGTAGTACC
>CANHNT010000234.1 GCA_947461985.1 Bacteroidota bacterium
AATTTCAACTCATTCTTTTTGCCTTTGTTGAAAATTTTTGTAACCACTTCATTCTTACGTCCCATGTGTCCATAAGATGCTGTTTCTGAATAAATAGGATTACGCAATTTTAAACGTTGCTCTATCGCATAAGGACGCATGTCAAATATTTTTTCTACAACACGGGCAATTTCGCCATCATTCATTTTCACTTTGGATGTGCCATAAGTATTTAAAAATAAACCACATGGTTTAGCCACGCCAATCGCATAGGATACTTGCACCAAAACCTCGTCACACAAACCAGCAGCCACTAAATTTTTAGCAATATGTCGGGTTGCATACGCAGCGCTTCTATCAACTTTACTTGGATCTTTTCCTGAAAAAGCACCACCACCATGGGCACCTTTTCCACCGTAGGTATCAACGATGATTTTACGACCCGTTAAGCCGGTATCTCCATGAGGACCTCCAATAACAAATTTTCCTGTTGGATTAATATGATAGGTAATTTTGTCGTTGAACAGCTTTTGTAAAGCTGGTTTCAATTGTTTTTTCACTCTAGGAATGATAATTTCAACGATGTCTTTTTTGATTTTAGCCAACATAATCGCATCCTTATCAAAATCGTCATGTTGTGTAGACACTACAATAGTATCTATTCGAACAGGATTGTTATTATCATCATACTCAATCGTCACTTGGCTTTTAGCATCCGGACGAAGGTATTTTAATTCTTTACCAGCACGACGTGTGTTTGATAATTCTTTTAATATTTTGTGGGCTAAATCCAATGCAAGTGGCATGTAATTTTCGGTTTCACGAGTGGCATAACCAAACATCATTCCTTGATCTCCTGCACCTTGTGCATTGGCTTTGGTTTCAAAGCTTTCTTTTTTAACTTTTCGATCAACTCCTTGATTGATGTCGGCACTTTGCTCATGAATAGCAGATAAAATACCACAAGAGTTTGCCTCAAACATGTATTCAGATTTGGTATATCCGATTTCACGAATAACCCCTCTTGCAATTTCTTGCACATCTAAGTAGGCTTCTGATTTTACCTCACCGGCTAAAACCACTTGGCCTGTAGTCACTAAGGTTTCACAAGCAACTTTGGAATTGGCATCGTAGGCTAAAAAATTATCAATTAATGCGTCAGAAATCTGATCGGCAACTTTATCTGGATGTCCTTCTGAAACAGATTCAGATGTAAATAAATAAGGCATATTTTTAATTAATGTTTAATGATTAATGTTTAATGATTCGTTTTGTAATTCATTTTTAAAGCGTTGCAAATGTATATTAAAAATTAAGATTTTTAATAGTTTAACAAAAACATTTGGACACAAAGTTTTGTGCATTAAAATGAACGTCCAACACCGATTACCCAACGATTAAATTGTACATAATCTGGCTTAGCATACGGTGGCGCATTTAAGACGAAAGGCATATCAACCCGAACCGTAAATGGTGGAATGGTTTCAAAAGGGCCAAATTTTTTAATCGTCATGGCTACTCCAACTCCTGCATCTGATCGGATTTTGCTCCAACTGTTTACAGGATTTAACGATGGAATCGAAGTTGCATTTAACGTCCCTCTTGAAATAATTCCTGCATCGGCAAAAAGATAGGTATCAAAATGAATATAATCTCTTAAGTATTTGGGTTTGATGAATGAAAAATATTTATCAAAATCAATTTCAATATTGAACGACGCGCCACTTCTGCCTTTGTAATTTAAATATTTATTGCCACTCCCATCTGCATCAATGGCATAATAACCGGTATAGCCTCTTAAATTCATACCGCCTCCCATTTGTAAATTAGAAAAATCGCTGGTTGAATACCCTCCTGCACTCAACGGAATAATTCCTTGTGAACGCGTAAATTTATTTTCCATCAACTCCTCGGGATTAGCTCCCTGCAAATAAACGGCACTTTCGGTAGGAATTTCTTTGCCAAAACCTAAACGCCCAAATGCCCTTGTTTTGGTTTCAAATTTTTTCCAATTAAATCGATGAACGTCTTCTAGCTGTAGGTAAGAATAATTGTAATTGAATGAAGTTCGAACAATGGCTTTAAAAAATCCGTTGCCACTTTTACCATTGTAATTGGTGTTGTAAGTCATTTGAAGAAATGAATTTTTCTTGGTATCCGTTGTGCTCGTCCATTCATTTTTATCAAATAAATATTCGTTGGTTATACCACTTCTTCTATACAAGGTAGTAGCTTCAATTTTAAACTGGCTTTTTGGCGACAATTGATATTTGGCAATAACACTGTGTTTTGTAAAACCTTCTATTTGTCTACTTTCAAAACCGGCAATCATTTTTTGGCTGATTGTTTTGCAAGGCGTTTCATATCGAATCGTGTAGTCTAAAGGTGCTACATTTTTCCACCAACTTTCACCTTCATAAGGTGCATATTTTTCGTAAGATAATAAACGAGAATTAAACCAAACGGTCGCGTATAATTTACGGAACGTATTCATGTAATGCCCATTGATATTAACACCAAGCTTCATGCCATCAATTGCATTCCACCAAATATCAGGGCGAATGGTTGCATTGTATTTTTTCCAAGTAGCTGGGTTGTACACATAGTTTTCTAATTTCAAAATACTCGATTCGGGTGCAATAGCCAATCCTCTTCGTTTATAATTGTTCATCATGTTCACATCAGCCAATCGATTTGAGGGATCAATTTGAACCATTTTTATTCCTGATGGAATGTTTAGTTTGGTTGTATACGTAGGATACATTAAATCCCAACCATACCATTTTGACAATGTTTTATTGTTGGTATTTTTTTGAAAAACGGTATTCGGAATGGTGTAATTGTATTTTTTTCCATCTTTTGCAGTTACCTGAAAATCAATAGGCATATGCATTTGACCATAGCGTTTAAATTTTATTTTGTAATCATTATTATTCAATCCTTTTTTAATAGAGGTAATTCCGTAATCAATACTTTTAGTGGTCTCTAACCATTGGTCAAAAAACCAGTTCAAATCTTGATGCGTATACTCAATTATACTTTGTCTAAAATCTTCAAAATAGGGATGCGCAAATTTCCATTTAGTAACATAATGTTTCATTGCATTTTGAAATAATTCATCCCCCAAAACATATTGTAAATTATACAACATGGTAGCAGTTTTATAATATACTTGTCCATAACCATTTTCATGTCCAATTGCCGAATGAAAATCATTTGAATGGGTATTCAACATTGGATCTTCGCCTTTTACTGCCTCACGCATATATCCATTGTAAATGCTTCTGTCCATTACCAAAACAGGGTCTTTATGTTTGCGAATATATTTATTTTTAATAGGGACAGACACCATCGTATCTCCATCAATTTTTTTCAAGCCCCAAGCTGTCAAAAACTGTGTGAATCCTTCATCCAAAGCAGCCCGATAGGTTTCGTTATTCCCTATCATTCCATAAAACCAATTGTGCCCAATTTCATGCACAAACAATCCTCTGTAATCAGGGTCGGCACCACCGTCTAATGTTAGCATCGGA
>CANHNT010000235.1 GCA_947461985.1 Bacteroidota bacterium
GATGATGTAGCACAAAGTCGTGGTTTTGAAAACAAATTGACCCACAGAAACTCGATTGCTATTCAAAATTTAGGATTTAGCTCGGTTTTCAATGGTGGTTTTCAAATGTCAGCACCATTATTTTGGGATGGTAGAGAAAACAATTTAAATTCATTGATTTCAAAACCAATTGCCAATCACATTGAAATGGGAATGGATAATCCTGAAACTTTGATTGCTAAACTAAACAACATTCCTTACTACAAACCATTGTTACAAAAAGCATTTTATGTTGACAAAATAGACATGACTTTTTTAGCAGAAGCTATGGGTCATTTTATCAGTCAAATTAGTACTCAAAATTCAAGATTTGATCAATCAAAATTGTTTAATGCTACACAATTACAACCTTTAACTGCCATAGAACAAAGAGGAGAAATGTTATTTAATAATACTTATAATTGTAATAGATGCCATAATCCTAATCCTGGTCCATATATGAACGAAGATTTTGCCAACATTGGTTTAGATTTAAACAGCAACGATAAAGGCAGAATGAATGTGAGCAATGCTAGTGCTGACGAAGGAAAATTTAAAGTACCCGACTTGCACAATGTGGCTGTAACTGCACCTTACATGCATGATGGACGATTTAAAAATTTAGACGACGTATTAGAACATTATAGCAACAATATTAAAGCAAACAGTCATTTAGATAATCGTTTGCAAAACACAGACGGTACGCCTATTTCATTAAATATTAGTGAAAGTGATCGAAAAGCAATCATTGCTTTTTTAGGCAGCATGACGGACTATAAAACCATCACGAATCCTAATTTATCTAGCCCTTTTAAATCAAAATAAAAAACATGCATTTTAAAAAAATAATTTTAGCATTTTGTGTGTTCATTTCTATCCAATCGACTGCGCAAGATTCTTCATCTTTCCCTCAAAAAAAATGGACTCATGTTATGGGAGTTCAAGCCAATCAGCTAATTCGGCAGGTGTTTAATTTTAGTAATAACAATCCTACCATAAATAATCCCTATTTATTAACGTATACTGCTACCAATTTACAATCAAATTGGGGTGTAGATGTAGGATTTGGATATACGTACAATAATATTTTTGATAACGATGGAAACACAAAAAAAGAAACGAATATCAATGATTTATATTTTAGAGTTGGTGTTCAAAAACAAATTCCGTTGACTCGAAAATTTACTTCACAATTTTCTTTTCATATTTTGTATGATTTATTAAACAACAAAACAGCTACTATACAAGAATTTAATTTTCAAAAAACAAGCATCAATAGCAAAAGCAATATTGCCCGATACGGTGGTGGACCTGCCATGAATTTGCGTTACAAACTAAATTCAAGAGTGTTTATTGGTACTGAAATGAATTATTATTTCAAACACGGAAATACCAAAACAGATATCACTACAATCAATGATTTTCAAGGACAAGGTTCTCAAACTGCCACGTCAAAAGCAGATAATAATGTAACCACCATTTTACTAAATGTGCCGACAGCTATTTTTTTACAAATAAAATTGTAAATTTTTCGAGTCAACTATAAATTTAATTAAATAATTTTTAAACTAATAATGGGAAAGAAAATTTCATTTATAGAGCTTTTACAGCCTATTTGATGTTTAATAAGTAAATTTTTAAAAATATTTAGTCCGAATTAATCGATTTGTACTACTTTTAAACGATATTTTAAAGAAACTAGAAAAATGAAATATACCCACCTAATGCTTCTTGGCTTAATTGGTTTAGTTTGCTTCGCTTCATGTGTGAGAGAACGAGATACAGATACGAGTTATGCTGTGGATCAAACCACCGGAGAAATGATATTTAGCAATGCAATCGATATTGCAGATGATGCTGCTACAAAACAAACTGGAGAGCTATTGTCAAATTATAAAAACTATTGTACCAACTTAACACATGATACGGTAAGCATGCCTAGAAAAATTATGGTTGATTTTGGAGTTGTAAATTGTTTATGTACCGATGGTCGTAATAGAAAAGGTAAAATAGTGATCAGTTATACAGGCAATCAATATGCAGACTCCTTGGGTATTGTAAATATTTCTTTCGAAAATTATTTTATCGATGAACATCAAGTTTTTGGAACGATCTCTATGACCAATAATGGTCGAAATATAGAATCTCAACCCTACTATAAAGTAATCACGAAAGGAAAATATTTAAAGCCATTGGTGTTCGATACCTTAGTTTGGAATGCAGATAGAGACAGAACACAAACTCTAGGGTCAACAACCCCTGTTTGGAGTGATGATGTGTTTGAATATATTGGAAGTGGAAACGGGCTCAATCAATATAAAATTTATTATGCTACCAATATCACGAAACCACTTGTTTTTGATCGAGTATTGTGTAAACACATCAATACAGGAAAAGTGGAGTTGCAGCCTCAAGGGCATGCTTTACGAACCATAAATTATGGTGAAGGAAATTGTGATGATGATGCAACAGTCGTTTTTAATTCAAAAATGTATAACATTAAGCTGAAATAATATTATTTTTGAAAGCAACCATTTATAAATCTACTGGAAGTTGGTATATTGTTAAGGCAGATGACGGACTTTTTTACAATTGTAGAATAAAAGGAAAATTTAAGTTAGACAAAACCATTACCTCTACAAATCCTATTGCTGTTGGAGACATCGTCACTATTGAGTTAGAAGACATTGAAGAAAAAACAGGGATGATTATTGGAATTGATAAACGTAAAAACTATTTAGTTCGTTCTTCCCCACACAGTAAACATTTAATTCATATTGTAGCCTCCAATTTAGATCAAAGCCTTATAATTGCTACCCTGAAAGATCCAAAAACATCCTTAGGTTTTATCGATCGTTTTTTAGTAACCTGCGAAGCCTATCGCATTCCTGCTGTAATTATTTTTAATAAATCAGATTTGCTTGAAGAGGAAGATATCGCCTATTTTAAGGAGGTAAAAAAAATATACAATGATATTGGTTATCGAGTGCTGTTAATTTCAGCTGAAAAAAATGAAGGAATGGATGAGTTTCTTTCCTTACTTAAAGATAAAGTGAGCTTAGTTACTGGCCACAGTGGAGTAGGAAAATCGACCTTAGTGAATAAAATTTTACCCGAAAAAGATATTTTTACGCAAGAAGTTTCCGAATGGAGTGGAAAAGGAATGCACACCACTACATTTGCCGAAATGCACGATTTAATTGAAGGAGGCCAATTAATAGACACCCCAGGCATTAGAGAGCTAGGTGTAGTGTCTATTTCAAAAGCCGAATTATCAGGCTATTTCCCAGAAATAAAAAAAGAATTGGTAAACTGTAAGTACAATAATTGCCTGCATTTTAATGAGCCCGGTTGCGCAGTTAAAGAAGCCATTCGCTTAGGCACCATTTCAGAAGAACGCTATATTAGCTATGCTAAAATTTATGAAAGCATCGACGATAAAGCCTACTAACCATCTTGTAAGCTAAATTCGAATACATAA
>CANHNT010000236.1 GCA_947461985.1 Bacteroidota bacterium
ATCAATAATTTGCAACATTGCAAAATCGCATTGGTTACAACCTGCAAAATGGATGTATTATTATTTACTTGATGGCGATTGGGCAAGTAATGCTTGCAGTTGGCAATGGGTAGCTGGTAGCAATAGCAACAAAAAATATTTTGCTAACCAGGAAAATATTTCAAAATTTACAGAAGAAATACAATACAGTAGTTATGTAGATGAAGCTTATAATGATTCATCAAATATTGTAACACCAACTATTTTAAACCAAACATCCACTATTAATTTACTCACCCATTTGCCTGCATCAAGCATTAATTATATAGATGAAAATAAACCTACCTTTATTTACAATTATTATAATTTAGATCCTTTGTGGCATTTAGCCGAAGAAGGAAACCGGGTTTTGTTGTTGGAACCCAGTCATTTTTCAGCTTATCCAATTAGCGAAAAATGTGTTGATTTTATGCTGGCACTTTCTAAAAATATTCTTTCTATTCAAATTTATGTGGGAGAATTTGATGAATTTGTAAACGAATATCAAGTAAAAAATATTTATTATAAAGAGCATCCATTAAACAAACATTACAAAGGGTTTGAAGAAAGCAGAGATTGGATTTGCACTTCAATCGTTGGTTATTTCCCATCTTTTTTTGCTTATTGGAAACAAATAGAAAAAGAAGTAAAAAAACAATTTAGTTAAAATGATTTTACAAAAAAAAGAAATAGAACAATTAGAGTCAAGATACAGGGCTACATTTATTAATTCATTGTCAGGCTATCGACAAGCTGTTTTAATCGGATCTAAATCATTAAATGGGAAAAGTAATGTATCTATTTTTAGTTCTTTGATACACTTGGGAGCCAACCCTGCTTTGTGGGGTTTTATTTGCCGTCCCGATACTGTTCAACGAGATACGCTTCGAAATATTTTAGAAACAAACTCCTACACGTTTAATTATGTTCAAACGGCCGATTTTGAAAAAGCACATCAAACTTCAGCAAAGTATGAAACCGACATTTCAGAATTTGATGCAGTGGGATTTACAGAACAAATAATTGAATCGATTCATGCGCCATTTGTGCAAGAAGCAGTCGTAAAAATTGGCATGCAATTTTTAGAAAAAGTAGAAATTAAACTCAATGGAACTATTTTGGTAATTGGTAGTCTTGAATACATTGAGTTGAATGAAAATTGTATCAGCAACGATGGATTTGTAGGTTTAGAAAAAGAAAATATTTTGGGGTGTGTGGGTTTAGATGCCTATTATAGTCCACAATTTTTAGGCAGGTTATCCTACGCAAAACCAGAAAAATGGACAACACGAATTTAGTAAAAAAACCACTAAATATTGTTTGGTTAAAGCGTGATTTACGAAGCCAAGATCATGCTAGTTTTGAGGCTGCAGAAAACAGCCAAATTCCATATTTGAGTATCTTTATTTTTGAACCTAGTATCATTTCTTATGCAGATACTTCACTAAGACATTTGCAATTTCAATACCATTCATTATTGGAATTAAATGTAGAATTTAAAAATAATAATAAATGCATTTTCTTATTTCAGGCAGAAGCTATTGATGTGTTTAACTTGTTACATCAACAGTTCGACATACAAAATGTATTTAGTTACCAAGAAAGTGGCATACAACTTACGTATGAAAGAGATATTTTATTAAACCAATTTTTTAAAAATAATTCAATTGATTGGATACAATATCAACGGGACGGAATTATTCGTAAATTGAAAAATAGAAATGATTGGGATAAAAAATGGTTTGAAACCATGCATCAACCTATGATTCAAAATAACTATAAATATCAAGCAGCTATAACTTTTCAAAATCCTTACGAAATACAAAAAGATTTTGTAGATCAACTAACAGTATATCCAATGCAAATGCAGCCTGCTGGAGAAAAATATGCGTATCAATATTTGCAAAGTTTTTTACAAACAAGAGGATATAATTATAGCAAACACATTTCAAAACCTTTTTTAAGTAGAACTTCTTGTGCCCGAATTTCACCTTATTTAGCATGGGGGAATTTATCTATTCGTCAAGTATATCAACACACTTTAGTAGCCACAAAAGACATTAAATTTAAACGCCCGTTTCAAAATTTTCTTTCAAGGTTGCATTGGCATTGTCATTTTATTCAAAAGTTTGAAATGGAATGTCGATATGAAAAAGAATGCATTAATAGAGGATATGAATTCATTGAACGAGAAGAACAAAATGATTTAATTGATGCCTGGGAAAATGGCAATACAGGAGTTCCTTTAGTGGATGCTTGCATGAAATGTTTGCACACAACTGGTTGGATAAATTTTAGAATGAGGGCGTTGATTGTTTCATTTTTAACGCATCATTTATTTCAAGATTGGAGAAAAGGGGTTTATTTTTTAGCACAACAATTTCTAGATTATGAGCCAGGCATTCATTATCCTCAATTTCAAATGCAAGCAGGCACTACAGGCATAAATATGATACGGGTTTACAATTCTATTAAAAATTCTTTAGAGCACGATGAGCAGGCATTGTTTATTAAAAAATGGTTGCCTCAATTAGCCAATTTGCCTCTTTCATTTATTCATCAGCCTTGGTTAATGACAAGCATGGATGAAAGATTGTATAATTTTAAATTAGGATTAGATTATCCAAAACCTATCATAGATTTAGAAAATGATTTAAGAACAAATACAGACAAATTATGGGCAATGCGAAAAAATGAAACAGTTATTGCAGAAAATAAAAGAATGATAGCTACGCATACTCGAAAAACATCAAAATCATTATCTCCAAAAAAGAAAACGAAAGCGGTACAGAATAAAAATATCCAAACCTTATTTTAATCTATGAAAAATATTAAAAAAGAAAACCTGCCTCAACGAATTTGTGTGGTTTGTTTACGTCCTTTTACTTGGCGAAAAAAGTGGGAGAAAGTATGGAATGAAGTAAAGTTTTGCAGTGATAAATGTAGAATAAATAAAACCAATGTTAATCCGAGCAAATAGCCTTTAATTTTACCTTATGAAAAATATTTTAATCATAGGAGCAGGAAAAGGAATTGGGTTAAGTACGGTGAAAAACTTGCAGCACACACATAATTTATTCACGGTTTCGCGTCATTTAACACCTGAGTTATCAGCTGAAAATACTGTTTTTTTTGAGCTAGATACTGCTAAAGATAATTTGGATATTTTGGCTACATTGCCCGATGAAATTCATGGATTAGTTTATTGTCCGGGCTCAATTAATTTGAAACCGTTTAATCGATTAACAACTCAAGATTTTTTGAATGATTTTCATCAAAATGTGTTAGGGGCTATCAATACCATACAATATATTTTACCTAAATTAAAGAAAGCAAATGGAGCTAGCATAGTGTTATTTAGCACCGTTGCTGTAAAAATTGGCATGCCTTTTCATGCATCCATAGCTGCTTCAAAAGGAGCTATTGAGGGCTTAGCAAAAAGTTTAGCTGCAGAATATGCTGGTTCAAAAAT
>CANHNT010000237.1 GCA_947461985.1 Bacteroidota bacterium
TCTAATTTCAATACATCATTTCCCAAATAACTACTAAAAAACAATTTATCTCTTTTTGTAATTGTCCAATTCAATTTTGCATTCACATCATAAAAATAATAAGGAATAGACACTTTCGCTAACGAAAAAACTTTGTCAATATAGGTTCTTCGTCCACTCAAAATAAATGAAACTTTATCTTTATAAATAGGCCCTTGAACGGTCAAGTTAGACGAAATCAATCCAACAGAACCTTCCGTTTGAATTTTATTTTTATTTCCATCCTTCATTCTAATATCCAATACCGAAGACAATCGACCTCCATAATTAGAAGGGAAACCGCCCTTATGCATCGTAACATCTTTAATAGAATTGGTATTGAAAACTGAAAAGAAACCCAATAAATGACCAGCATTGTAAACCGTTGCCTCGTCTAATAAAATTAAATTTTCATCTGCACCTCCACCTCTAACATACATACCTATTGACCCTTCGCCACCCCGTTTAATTCCCGGAGTTAATTGCAACACTTTTAACACATCACTTTCTCCTGCTATGGTTGGCACCTTTTTCATCATCTCAACAGGAATTTCAATTCGACCCATTTCTGTAGATTTTGTAAACTCTTTTACTGATATTTTCGATGATTTTACTACGACTTCTTTCAATCCAATTCCTTTAGTATTTAAGTCTAATGAAATATTTTTTTCTATATTACTATTAAGTTCTACAAACATTTCTTTCTTCTCAAAACCAATGTATGTAATTTCTAAATTATAATTTCCTTCTTCTAATGTAATCGAATAATATCCATAGGAATTTGTTTTAGTTCCTACATTTTGATTTTTAATTCTTATGGTTGCTGCTATGACCGTTTCCCCTGTGCTTTTTTCTTTTATGGTTCCACTTATGGTGTATTTTTTTTTAATTGGAACTGATGTTAAAATGATCTGCCCACCATTTATTTTATAAGTCATATTTAATGGCTTCAAAAATTTATTTAACACAATATCAAATGGTTGGTTTATTTCATTTAGTGAATATTTTGATTCTTTAGAAGCAATGTTGGCATCATAAGAGAACAAAAACCCACTTTGTGTTTCCAAAGACTGAATGATTGTCTCAAATTTCACATTTGATAATTGCACAGTCACCGGTGTATTTTTATTTTGTGCGTAAATTGTCTGTATGGATAGTAAATATCCAACTAGTAATAATTGTAAAAATTTCATATTTGTTTTTTTTAAAAAATTTAGCAAGGTTCTTTATCTGAATCAAAAGAAAATTTATACCATGAACTATTATATTGTAATCTAAGTTGTAATGTTTCAGCAATCAACAACAATGTTTTTGTAAGTACTTTTGAAGGAAATTTACCTGTTAACCTTAACTCATTTACTTTCTCATTATTGACAATTATTTTACATCCAAATTTTTCTTCAATGTCTTTAAATACATTTTCTAATCGCTCATTTTGATATTGTAAAATATTCGTTTTCCAATATAAATAATTCAAATCATGATTGATTGATTTTACAGCCTGTGTATTGTTTTTATAAAATACCACCCGTTCTGTAGGCAGAATAATTACACTGTCCATATCATGATAAACTCTCACTTTCCCTGTTGTAACCACCACTTCGACACTGTCATTGTTCATGTTTGTTTTAAAGGAAGTACCTAATACTTTGATATCTGCAATATGATTATGAATGATAAAAGGACGTTCTGGATTTTTTGTAATTTGATAAAAGGCAGTTCCGCTTTTTTGTGAAATTTCTCTTGTGTTTTTGGCAAAAGAGGAATGATATTCTACCACAGCATTTCCTGATGAATAAATTTTTGATCCATCTTCAAAAATCAAACTATCTTTTAAATTGGAAGCATATATTATTTTTTTCGCCGCTTTGTTATTCTGTACATAGAAAAAACTAAATCCCAAAACCAATAAAATAGATGCTGCAATTGAAAAAGAACGCATACTAAACTTAAAACCTTTTTTATTTGATGCTTTCTTTTTGAAATTTTTCCAAGACTGCTCTGCCGAAATGGAGCTTTTCTCGTTTTTACTTCTATTCCAAATTTGTGTAACCTCTTCTAAAATAATGGCATTTTTTTCATCTTCTGCCAACCATTCATTAAGTTGATTCAATTCATCATCAGAACAGTTTCCTTCTAAAAAAGAAGGAATAATTTGTTCAATGATATGGTTAAAGGATATGTTCATGTTGTGATTACTTTTAATAAGACAATTGAATAACTAAAAAGTCCTAGTGCCATTAAAAAAAATTTATTAAAAATAATATCAATATCATTTCACTAAAAAAAGAATGCTTCGCAATATTTTCATGCAATGTTTTTAAAGCCTTACCAATATGATTTTTTACGGTTTTAATTGAAATATTTAATTTAGTTGCAATTTCTTGTTGGCTTAACTCTTCATACCTGCTCAATCGAAACACTTCTTTACACTGAGGAGGTAGTTTTTCAATTTCTTTTTGAACAATCATAATTTTCTCACTATCCTCCATCGTTTTTTGAAAATAAGCTTCATCAGATGTCGCTAATATTTGTTTATGATGGTGTTGAATAGTTTGTGTTCGTTTTACGAAATTTAATGATTGATTTACGACCGCCTTGCACAAATAGGCTTTCATTGAACTTGTGATATCAACTTCATGATTCCAAACTTTTAAAAAAACATCGTGTATAATTTCCTCTCGATCTTCATGTATGGGCACAACTTTAGCCACTAACGAATACATCAGAGGATAGTGGTCTTTATATACTTGTTCTAAATTTTCTTGCATGAAACCGCTCAAAAATACAATGTTGAATTTATTTTAAAGAAAAAATAAAAAAAATAACAATTTCCTTTTTGTTAATAAAAAAATGGCCTTGAATACTCAAGACCATTTTTTGATATCATTGCAAATTAAAATTATTTACCAAATTTTAATTTATTCCCTAAATATATTGCACTTGCTCCAAGTTCTTCTTCAATACGAATGAGTTGATTGTATTTAGCCATACGATCTGAACGAGAAGCAGAGCCAGTTTTGATTTGACCACAATTTAATGCAACTGCTAAATCAGCAATGGTTGCATCTTCTGTTTCTCCACTGCGATGACTCATAATGGTATTATAGCCAGCATGTTGAGCCATTGTAACAGCATCTATGGTTTCGCTTAATGTCCCTATTTGATTAACTTTTACCAATAATCCGTTGGCAATATTTTCATTAATTCCTCTTTCTAAACGATTTACATTGGTTACAAATAAATCATCTCCTACTAATTGAACTTTGCTTCCAACAGCTTCTGTCAACATTTTCCAACCTTTCCAATCGTCTTCTGCCAAACCATCTTCTATCGATGCTATTGGATATTGACGACACCAATTTTCCCAAAATTTCACTAATTCTTCGCTCTTCATTTTTTTGCCAGATGATTTTTTGAAAACATAACATTTTCCTTTTGCATCCCA
>CANHNT010000238.1 GCA_947461985.1 Bacteroidota bacterium
GAAAATTGATGATTCGATTCAACAAACACAAATTGCACAACTAACAAAATTCAAAGCCAATAGAAATCAAGAAGAGGTGAAACAAAAATTAGATAAAATTGTTGCGGTAGCCAATTCGTCTGAAAACTTGATGCCATCGGTGATTGATGCAGTAGAAGCACATTGCACTTTAGGAGAAATTGCCAATGTGTTAAGAGGAATTTGGGGAGAGTATAAATAATTATTAGTTATTAATTATTAATGGTTAGTGCATTTTATTTGTGTAATAGTAGTCTTCTTTGGTTAAAATAGATAGTTGATTGATAGTCGATTGATCGGTCTAAACGCATCTGGATAAAAAAAGGATGCTTCATATTTTATATTAAATGACTTTGATAAATTTAATTTTATTCCTAAAGGAAAATTATATGAATAATTAAATTGAGTATTTGATAATGAATAATTAAATAAAGTTGTTTTATTTTCAAAGTCTGTTATGGTACCATTGGCAGATTCAAATTCCTTTTGTTTGTTAATATTTATTTCAACTCCAGCATATATTGAATATCTTTTTTTATTGATAAATGAAAAATCACTTCCTATATTCAATTCATTTATTTTAGTTTGAAAAAAATAGTTTTCATAAGTTTTATAATAAGAAGAGAAGCAATCCATGTCAAAATATCGAAAGGGATAAACATTAGTTTTTATAGTTGTGTATTGATATGATGCTCTTAAATTTATTTTCTTAAATAATTTTAAGGAATAATAAATGATTGGAGAGTTTGTAGTTTTATAAAAATCATCTTGGTTATAACCATAAAAAATAATTTTATTTTTAGATGTAAAGAAAAATGAATTTTTTATAGATTTGGAGTTTTTTGGAATGTATGCACCTGTTGTATATTGCAACGTACCTATTCCTATTCCAATCTCATGTTTTTTGTTTTTTTGACCAAAAGAAAAAATGGGCGCAATCGCGAATAAAATTAGTATTAAATTTTTCATAATTTAATTGACGTATTTATAAAACGTAAAGTTAGTATTTATATATAATATTTCAAAACGACGACTATTAACTACAATTCAAAAAGTTTGGTTATTTGATGGCTGTGCCTCCGTATCAATATTGTGTCATTTATAGCGTCTTAAAGTAATTTGCAAAAATTTTCAATGGATTTGAAAAAAAAGTCTCACAAAGTTAAATAGTTGAACGGAGCGTCGCAAAATCGATGCACAATGAAAAATACTTCGACACTCAAAAGAAATATTATCAAACAATACTGACATCTGACAACTGACATCCGACATCTCTCATTATATTTGCGATCAATGAACATTAACAACAACTCAAAAAGTTTAGAAGAAGTACATGCCAGTGTGGATGTCACTACAAACAAAAGTTTGTGGAAACGCATTTTGGCCTTCTTTGGTCCTGCCTATTTGGTGGCTGTTGGTTATATGGATCCAGGAAATTGGGCTACCGATATTGAAGGAGGCAGTCGATATGGATATGCATTAATTTGGGTTTTAGTGATGAGCAACATCATGGCCATTGTGTTGCAATCATTATGTGCTCGATTAGGCATCGTTTATAAAAAAGATTTGGCGCAAGTCAACAGAGAAACCTATCCACCAGTCATTAATTTTTGTTTATATGTGTTGGCAGAAATAGCCATTGCAGCAACCGATTTGGCAGAGATTATTGGAATGGCGATTGGTTTAAATTTATTATTTGGCATGCCATTAATTTGGGGCGTTACCATCACCATTTTCGATACATTTCTTTTATTGTATTTACAAAAATTAGGCATCCGTAAAATGGAAGCTTTTATTATCGCTTTAATTGCGATCATCTTTATTTCCTTTGGCATTGAATTGTTTTTGGTAAAACCTTCTGTGAGTGAAATATTTTCAGGATTAAAACCATCCTTACCCGATGGCAATGCCTTGTATATTGCGATTGGAATTATTGGTGCAACGGTAATGCCGCACAATTTATATCTACATTCAGCCTTGGTGCAAACCAGAAACATTGGGGATGATGAAACGTCAAAACGGAAAGCCATCAAATGGAATTTTATTGATAGCACCATCGCATTGAATTTAGCATTGTTTGTCAATGCCGCTATATTAATTTTAGCGGCAACTGTCTTTCATAAAACTGGCAGAACCGATATCAATAGCATTGAAACGGCGCATGAATTATTAACACCATTAGTAGGAAGTATAGCGCCTATTTTGTTTGCCATTGCATTAATTGCAGCTGGTCAAAGCAGCACCGTTACAGGCACTTTAGCAGGGCAAATTGTTATGGAAGGATATTTGCAAATACGCATGAATCCTTGGTTGCGACGGGTTATTACTCGTGCAGTGGCAGTTGTGCCTGCATACATTACGATCCTTTTTGCTGGCGAAAATAAAATGACAGAATTGTTGATTTTTAGTCAAGTGGTGTTGAGTTTGCAGCTAGCTTTTGCGATTATTCCATTAATTTTTGCAGTGAGTAATAAGCGCAAAATGAAACAATTTGTCATTAAGCCTTGGCTCATTGCGTTGTCTGTTTTAATCACTAGTGTCATTCTCTATTTGAATTTTAAAATGTTGATGAGTAAGGCAAACGAATTACTTCAATCAACTACAAATCATTGGGTTCATTTAAGTGTTTACATTGGGCTCGTGTTTTTTGCCATTTTGTTAATCATCACAATTATATATCCATTTATTTCTAAAAAGATGGAAGAGCGAATGAGTGGCATTCACAAGCAATTGTCATTTAATGAAGTTGAAATTAAAATGTATAACAAAATTGCGATTGCGTTGGATTTTAGTGAAACCGATAATATCATTATTTCAAATGCATTAAAATATTTAAATCATGGTGCCGAATTAATTTTAATTCATGTGATTGAAAGTGCCGGTGCAAAAATTTTAGGTCAAAATATTAATGATGGAGAAACACAACATGATAAAGAACAATTAGAAATTTATTGCAATCAATTAATAGAAAAAGGCTATCAAGCAAGTTTTGAATTAGGTTTTAGAAACAGAACAAAAGAAATTACAAGAATTTGCAATGAGCGAAAAGCAGATTTACTCATCTTAGGGGCGCATGGCCATAAAGGGTTTCTTGATTTGCTTTATGGGCAAACGATTGAAAGTGTTCGACATGCCGTAAAAATTCCTGTATTGATAGTAAAATAAATTCATTTACCTTTATAAAGTTGTATAAAATTTATATTTTTTATACAATAGAAATTAGTACGTTTTGCATAATTTCAACTTTCAATAATCTCATTTAAAAATCACAGACATGAAAAATAACAACATTCAAACAGAAATTGACGCATCATTTTTATATAAAAAATTAGCCGATAACGAAGAAGATAAAGCGGTGGCTGATATCTTTTTTCAAATGCA
>CANHNT010000239.1 GCA_947461985.1 Bacteroidota bacterium
GTCATTTTGCCTAAAACAGGAACGCCATTCGACATGCTTTGTATAAACTCAGGGGTTACACTTTTATTAACGGTTACGATATATTCTTTTTCATGTTGATTACCAGCCCTCAATATTTTATTTACATAATCTCCATTGTTCGTCAATAATATTAATCCATCAGAATCCTTGTCTAGTCTACCTATTGGCACAATTCTTTTTGGATAATTGATGAAGGAAATGATATTGGTTTTGTCGTGCAAATCTGTTGTAGAGGTAATGCCAGATGGTTTATTAAAAGCTAAAATGATATCTTGTTGCACTTTCGCTTTTTTCAATACTTCAAAATCTACAATGACCGTATCACGTTCACTCACTCGATCAGTCAACAAGGCAACATTGTCGTTAATCATTACACGAGCTTGTTCGATTAATTTTTCGGCTTCTCTTCGTGAGCAGTAGCCAGATGAACTGATGTATTTATTAATTTGAATTCCGTTTTCTTGCATGTCAGTAATTGACAACAAACTTACGCCTAAATGAATGTAAATTATCCGTATTTTCGCTAAAATTTAATTCAAATGAAAAAGATATTTTTTTTGTTGTTGATATTTGCATCTTTTAATACGATTGCACAAAAAAAAGCGACCTATATAAAAATAGAACGAACTGCTTGTTTTGGTCGATGTCCTGTTTATTCTATTGAGATCATGAGTAGTGGTAAAATAAAATATGAAGGCAAGCGAAATGTAGAAAAAGTAGGTATTTATAATTATAAAGTTTCTCCTCAAAAAGTGAAAAATATTTTTGCATATATCGAAAAAAATAAAATCAGTTCGTTGAAAAATAAGTACGAACAAATAGCTTCCGATTTACCAAGATTAAACATGACCTTTTTGATTGCTAAAAAAACAAAAACCATTTTGAATGCAGAAGCTGGTCCAGACTATTTACAAGAAATCGCTTACCGGGTAGATGCCGTTTGGAATGAATTAATGGCAGAAAATAATCCACCCCCAGTTCTTATAGAACCAATACCATCAATGATTCAGGATGTACAGGATGTAATTCCAGAACCTCAAATTTTTACTTATGTTGAGCAAATGCCCCAGTTTTCGGGTGGAGATGCTCAATTGATGGAGTATATTAGAAATAATATTAAATATCCTGAAGTAGCAAAAGAACAAGGCATTCAAGGAAAAGTGATTGTCAATTTTATCGTGCATGAAGATGGAAATATTACCACCGTAAAAGTGGTAAAGTCGTTAAGTAAAGATTGCGATGCAGAGGCTATTCGGATCTTTAGTAATATGCCTAAATGGAAACCTGGTATGCAAAATGGGAGAGCCGTAAAAACACAAATGAATGTACCCATTAATTTTAAATTGGATTAAAGAATGAAGAAAATAATATTATTTGTTTTTTGCTTATGCTCTCTGAATTTGTTAGCTCAAAATAAAATATCAAAAGTGATTTTAGAACGCACCTCTAAAATTGGAAAATTTCCTATTTATCAAATAGAAATTTCAGATTCAGGAAAATTAAAATACAATGGAAAAAGAAATGTAAAAGTCATAGGAGACTTCAATTTTAATTTGCCTATTGAAAAAATAAAAAATCTTTTCTATTACATCAACAGTCAAAAAATAAATACTTTGCCTAATAGTTACAAATTATTGTCTTCGGATTTACCCAATACGAATTTGAGTTTTGTGAATAATAAAGAAGTGAAATCTATAAAAAATATAACTGAGGGCCCTAAATATTTAATTGAAATAGCCTCTGAAATAGATAAAATTTGGGATGAAACTGTTCGCAAAGAAAGAGAAGATTATAATATAGATGGACCATTGAGCTCAGATAGAAATAAATACCCATCCGTAGCAGAAGATGTTGGGCTTTCAAAATCGATGCCCCAAATAGAAATTTTTGAATTTGTGGAGCAAATGCCTGAGTATCCCGGTGGAGAAGATAAGTTAGAGCACTATTTTAAAGAAAATTTAAACTATCCTACTAAAGAAAAAGAAATGGGAATAGAAGGTAGGGTAATTTGTGCGTTTATTGTAAATGAAGATGGCTCACTTTCTAATATAAAAATTGCTCGAAGTATAAGTGAAAAATTTGATGAAGAGGCTATTCGATTAATCAAAAATATGCCTAATTGGAAACCTGGAAAACAAAATGGAAAAGCAGTTAAAGTTAGCTATAGCCTACCTATTATTTTTAATTTAGATTAATAAAATTTTAATTATTCAATGAAACAAATACTATTCACACTCTTATTTTTATCCTCGTTGACTGCCTTAGCGCAACAACCAAATGATTATCAAACTTCAGCTAACAAACATTATTGGCAAAATAGAAAACCGTTTGCTGGTTATTGGCAACAAGACGTACATTATAAAATAGATGCCAATATTTTAGAAAAGAAAAATATCATTGATGCCAAAGAAGAATTGCGTTATACTAACAATTCTCCGGATACTTTGCATTTTGTGTACTTTCATTTATACCAAAATGCATTTGTGAAAAATTCTTATTTAGAAGAGTTGCATCGGGTAAATAAGCAATCTGTAAAAAAACTTGGACGTTACGAAAAAAAAGGATTAGGGACTGAAATTTTAAATTTAAAAGTAGATGGTAAAAAAACTAAAATTGAAATTGACAATACCATCATGAAAGTGTATTTAAAAACGCCTTTGTATCCCAATCAATCGGTTACATTCAATATTGATTTTAAAACCTATTTTGATAATGGGGGTTATCGAAGACGAATGGGTGTAACCACTAGCTATGGTTTTCCGCACTACAATGGTGTTCATTGGTATCCAAGAATCAGTGTGTATGACATAAAAAAAGGGTGGGATACTGACCAACATTTGAACAAAGAATTGTATGGAGATTATGGACAGTTTGATGTGAATTTAACGTTCCCAGACAACTATATAGTAGAAGCAACAGGCGCTTTGCAAAATCCTGAAACGGTTTATGCCAATGGATTACGAGAGAAGTTAGATATTAAAAATTTCATCAATAAACCTTGGAATGAAAAACCAAGTACCATAACGCCTTACGATTCTACTAAACGAAAAACATGGAGCTATAAAGCCATCAATGTGCATGATGTGGCATTTACTGCCGACCCTGCTTATCGAATTGATGAAAAAAACTGGAATGGCGTGCAATGCATTGGTTTGGTGTTAGAGCCTCATGCAAGCAAATGGCAAAATTCTGCATCGTATGTTTCAAAAATTATTCAAACTTTTAGTGAAGATTTTGGGATGTATGAATATCCTAAAATGGTTGCAGCCGATGCTGGAGATGGAATGGAATATCCGATGTTAACATTAGATGGTGGTGCCGACCCTGATTACAGAGGATTGTTTGTGCATGAAATAGGGCACAA
>CANHNT010000240.1 GCA_947461985.1 Bacteroidota bacterium
AAAACTAGGCGAAGGTATTTCAATTTTTGCTGCCTCAAAATATGGCGTAACCAAATTTGCTAAATAATTATTATCAGCTTGTTTAATCCACTCTTGGTTAAACCATTTTGCTTTTTCGTAATCAAATTTTGCACCTCCTTTATGTACTCGTTCCATAGAGAATTTTTCAATCATCTCTTCCTTAGTAAAAAGCTCTTTTTCTTCGCCACTGTGCCATCCCAACATTGCCAATAAATTAATAAACGCTTCTGGCAAAAACCCTATTTCTTTAAAACCAATGGTCGTTTCATTTGTTTTAGGATCAAACCAATTCATTGCAAAAACAGGAAACCCAAGACGATCACCATCCCGTTTACTTAATTTTCCATTGCCATCTGGTTTCAATATCAAAGGCAAATGCGCCCATTGTGGCATGTCATTTTTCCAGCCTAAATAATCCCATAATTTAATATGAACTGGCGCACTCGGCAACCACTCTTCACCCCGAAAAGCATGGGTAATTTTCATTAAATAATCATCTACCACTACAGCCAAATGATAGGTTGGCATACCATCGCCTTTTAATAAAACCTTATCATCCACCAAATTTGAGTCGTTACTAATTTCACCCCGAATCATATCTGTAAACGAAATGGTTTCATTGGATGGCATTTTAATGCGCACCACAAAAGGTGTATTTTTTTCCAATAAATCATTCACTTCTTCTGCTGAAAGCGTCAATGAATTTTTCATTTGCATACGAGTGCTATGATCATATTGAGGCGACGGATTTTTTTCAGATTTTAACTCCGTTCTCATTTTTTCCAAATCTTCTGTTGTATCGAAAGCATAATAAGCATGCCCATTTTCAATCAATTGCAAAGCATATTGTTTGTACATGGGTTTGCGCTCACTTTGTCGGTAAGGTGTATAAGGCCCCCCTTTCAACGGACTTTCGTCTGGTGAAATGCCACACCATTCCAAGCAATCCATAATGTATTTTTCAGCGCCATCTACGTAACGAGTTTGGTCAGTATCTTCTACCCGTAGCACAAATTTACCACCGTGTTTTTTTGCATATAAATAGCTAAATAAAGCCGTTCTCACACCTCCTAAATGCAAGCCTCCCGTTGGACTTGGCGCAAATCTTGTTCTTACTTCTTTGTTCATACAACGGCAAAGATAAGGAAACAAAATTCGATTTTTGGACTAGCTTATGCAGACAAGTATAAAAGATTGAACACTTTTTATGACAACCCTTTTAACTGTCATTTTTATTACCTTAGTATATGATTAATGATAAAATAATATTTAAAAAAAGAGGTTTAAATTTAAGCCAATTGACTCCAAGCAATAATTCCTCCTTCTAAATTTACGGTATTCGTGAAACCAAGTTGTTGCTCAAGCATCATACAAGCTTGCATGCTTCTCTTTCCACTTCTACAATGAATAATAATTTCGGTATTTTTCCAATCTTCTATTTCATCAATTTGTCCGTTCATTATTTCACCTAATGGCAATAATTTTGCGCCCATATTTATTTCGGCATATTCTGAAGGTTCTCTAACGTCTAAAATATTTAATTGTTCACCAGCATCAAGTCTTTGTTGTAATTCGACAGCAGAAATTTTATTCATTTTTAATCTTTATTAATTTTTTGATATATTTTATTATTTTGTTCATCTAATAACTCTATCAGGTAAAATCCTTTTTGAATTTCAGACAAATCAGCTTGATTATTTTCTATTTTTTTATCTAAAATTAATTGACCCGAAATAGAAAATAATTTTATACTTTTTATTTTATTTTTTGATTCAATAAAAAGCGTATGCTCAAACGGGTTTGGAAATAATTTTAAATTATTTTTTTTAATTTCATTAGTAGCGTTTTGCGTTGGAGTAAAAGCTTGGCCTACTATAGGTCGCATCATAACACAACCTGGCGTTAAAGAACTAACCCATGTTCCATTAATATTGTAGCTTAATTTTTGAATATTGGTATTGTTATTTACATCTAAACCATAGTAAATGCTATCGCTTCCAAAATTAGCAGGTTGTGTAATCCCGATATAATATTTTCCTGCTGTTAGAAATTTAGGCGTATCAAAAGCATAACTTGTAAATCCATTAATTGCATTTTCATACATCAAAGAATTTAAATCTTGTTGCATAATTATTGAATCATTTAAGCCATTGCCTGCAAGGGTTTTATAAAGTACCATGCTAAATAATTTTCCTGCACCTGTTGGCAATTGAGGACCAAAATTGACCATCATGCCTCGTAATGAATCAGCTTCATTGAGTGTAAATTCTAATGCTGTTTTAGCTGCGAAATTAAATGCAGGCATTAAAAAATAAGATTTCTCCGCACTGCCATCATCGTATGCGAAATAATTGTCAAAAACAATATTGTTGGTAATTGTATCGTTTTCTTGACGGTCTGTTGTATTTACACGATTAAAAAAGTATTTATTTTGAATGATTGTTTTGCTGTAATTTATTGGAGGTACATAAGCTACATTAAAGGTAGCGAAATTATAACTGGCGTTTGAATAGGCATTGACTAAAGAAGGTGGCAAAAATGCGGCATTTATATTGGTTGCCGATTGCAATTCTGTGCTGAGGCAATTCATCGTTATATTTTGATTGCTAGAATATAAATTTTGAAGATAAGCGGTATGGCTGCCTGTTTTTTCATTGGTTTGATTGGCAATAAAATGCCTATAGGGTAACGAACTATATGGATAAAGAATTGAGGTTGGATGATTCGTAAAAGCGATATCATAATTGATGCTATCCAAAAAACTTCTGTTTGCATCAATCTTTACATAATCAATATTCCAAGTATCATTATTAATATCTAAAGAAGCAATATTGACAAATCTAAATTGAAAATTGGCATGTAGATATTGAGGATCACTCATGGGCAATGTTACATATCTAAATCCTTGAATATTGCCCCCTCGAACACGCCATATTTTTATCCATTCGTTTTGATTGTTTTTAAAGAAAAGCATGAGCGAATCATGCGATTCTGGTGCAAAACCCAAGCCTTGGGGTTGATAAAAAAAACTAAGAAAAATATTACTGGTTGTTGCGTAACTGCTTAAATCAATCGGTTGTGAAGTTAAGCTATCTGCATACCCTACTGTATATGGATTTTTAAAATAGGGTCTTCCAACTTCGTTTAGCCCATCTAAAGTAGCTATTCCTCTTGTTATAGGAGTTGCCGACATGGTATTATTAATATACGCTTGTTTATCTGTCCAAAAAGTTTGATCGGGGTATGGACCATCGTACGAAAAATCATCAATGAAAGGCAATGTTGCTCTACTTTTTTTTGCTTTGAGGTTATTTTTTTCTACATTAAACAATACT
>CANHNT010000241.1 GCA_947461985.1 Bacteroidota bacterium
CTTCGAAACAAGGAGCCGTAGTTAGTAAAGTTCATTTTGAAAAAATATTGAATTGCATTGAATTGGCTAAACAAGAGGGAGGAACTATTTTATTAGGTGGCAATGCTGTAAAAGTTGATGGTCGATGTGCAAATGGTTATTTTGTTGAACCAACCATTATTGAAGGATTAGGTTCAAATTGCAGAACAAATATGGAAGAAATTTTTGGACCAGTGGTCACCCTTCAAACATTTGAAACAGAAGAAGAAGCATTGACTTTAGCGAATTGCAGCGACTATGGCTTAGCATCAACAGTTTGGACACAAAATATTTCAAAAGCGAATCGTGTGGCTATGCAAATTAACGCAGGCATAGTTTGGATAAATTGTTGGTTACTTCGTGATTTACGAACGCCATTTGGTGGAGTAAAAAACAGTGGCGTTGGTCGTGAAGGAGGTTGGGATGCATTGCGTTTTTTTACAGAGGCAAAGAATGTTTGTGTGGAGATTTAAAAACACAATAATTTATATAACTATAATATGAAAAACTTACTTTTAATTTTACCTTTTTTATTTTTTATATCTTGTGGTCAAAATAGCACCACAACCAATGCGAATCAATTAATCACGAACTACACAAACGCTTGTTGTTGTAACACGATTTTTAATGTTGGCATTGGAAAAATATTTATACCATCCATGTTTACACCTAATTCTGATGGTGTAAATGATCAATTTAGAATTTATGGTGATAGCAATATTAAATTTATAGTAGATGTAACAATTAGCAATTCAACAACGTTTACTAGCACTTTTGATACTATTTATGGTGGCCAAACAAACAATTCATGGAGCGGAATGCTTAACAATAACACCATTTTTGAAGGAAATTTTAATTGCAGCTTTAAAGTAATTGACAAAGCAAATTCTATCATAAATTTTTCAGGCTCGAGTGCATCATTTATAAAAACAACACATGCTTTTAATTTTATTTCAAACTATGCAAATTGTAAATTTGAAGACCAATTAGATTTTGCTACTTTTAGTCTACCATACTTAACAAATGAAACTAAATTTCAATAGTTTATTTCATCCTCTTCAATTCTACCAAAATATCTTGCAACCCATTTAGTTTTATTTCATAAACGGTAGCCATCAATTGTCCTAATTTCCCTTTAGGAAATCCTCCATTACGCAAAAAATATTCTAAATAAAAATCGGGTAAGTCGCATAAATAAGTACCTTGGTATTTTCCAAAAGGCATTTTCATGCGAACAATTTCGAGTAATAATTCGGGGTTAAAATCTTGTGGTGTTTCCATTTTTATTTAATCTAAAGCTGGTCTTAACCAACGTTCTGCATCATCAATAGTCATTCCTTTTCGGTTGGCATAATCTACTAATTGGTCACGTTCAATTTTACCTACACCAAAATATTTACTTTCAGGATGCGCAAAATACCAACCACAAACTGAAGAAGCAGGATACATTGCTAAATTCTCGGTTAACTCAACACCTATTTCTTCAGTAGCATTCAGCAATTCAAATAATTTATATTTTTCGGTATGATCAGGGCAAGCAGGATAACCTGGAGCAGGTCGAATTCCTTGATATTTTTCCTTGATTAAATCTTCCATTGAAATATTTTCATCCTTTGCATATCCCCAATATTCTTTTCTAACTTGTTGATGCAATAACTCGGTGAAAGCTTCTGCTAATCTGTCTGCCAATGCTTGCAACATAATTTTATTGTAATCATCATGTTGTTCTTCAAAAGCTTTAATGTGTTCTTCAATTCCTTTAATGGTCACTACAAAAGCACCCATAAATTGTTGTCGGTTGTCGGTTGTTGGTTGTTGGTCAAACACAAAATCTGCTAATGACAAATTGGGTTGTCCTTCGGCTTTATGAATTTGTTGACGAAGGAAATTAAGTTTGATATTGGACACACCCCTAGCCCCTCTCGAGTCGGTAACATCACCATGACCTTTATCTGCATAAACAATAATTTCATCATCACTCTTTTTTTCTACTTCATAAATACCAAAAACGGCATTGGCTTGCAACCAATTTCCTTCAATTATTTTTTGCAACAATACATTGGCATCATGGTATAATTTAGTCGATTCTTTTCCTACAATTTCATCTTGTAATATAGCTGGAAACTTTCCATGCATTTCCCATGTAATAAAAAATGGAGTCCAATCAATGTATTGAGCTATTTCTGCTAAATCATAATTTAAAATAGTTTTGTTGCCTATAAAGTTGGGTTTTTGAATCTCTATCGTATCCTCTATTTGTAATTTATTTGCTCTTGCTTTGTCAATAGATAAATAGTTTTTAATTGTTTTTCGATTCAAAAAATCCTCTTTCAATTGAGCATATTCATTGGTAATTTTTGATAACAGGGGTGTTTTATTTTCATTTAATAAATCACTTACCACAGACACTGCTCTTGATGCATCTAATACATGAATTACCCCGTGATTGTAGTTTTCAGCAATTTTTACAGCTGTATGCATGCGTGAAGTTGTAGCACCTCCAATAAGTAAAGGAAAATTTAAATTTCTACGTTTCATTTCGTGGGCAATGTGCACCATTTCATCTAAAGATGGTGTTATAAGACCAGACAAGCCAATAATATCCACATTTAATCGAACCGCTTCATCTAATATTTTATTGGCAGGAACCATCACTCCTAAATCAATAATTTCATACCCATTGCAAGCCAACACGACTCCAACAATATTTTTTCCAATATCATGTACATCGCCTTTTACGGTAGCCAATAATACTTTCCCGGCTGATGATTCTTCTATCTTGCCTGCTTCAATAAATGGTTGTAAATACGCC
Organism: Bacteroidota bacterium; assembly: GCA_947461985.1. Taxonomy (GTDB): domain Bacteria; phylum Bacteroidota; class Bacteroidia; order Chitinophagales; family Chitinophagaceae; genus OLB11. The sequence goes on from CANHNT010000241.1 coordinate 2,831, forward strand.
ACACTTCGTTTCATTACACGAGCACTCTTTACCACTTGAGGTAAAAACATTTTACCACTTCCAAATAAATCACCTACTACATTCATCCCATCCATCAATGGACCTTCAATTACTTCAATAGGCCTAGCAAATTTTAAACGAGCTTCTTCCGTATCTTGTTCTATATAATCTGTAATGCCATTGACTAATGAATGAGTCAATCTTTTTTCAACAGATTCTAAACGCCAAGATTCATCTTTTATTTGCACTTTACCTTTGGCTTTTACTGTTTCTGCAAATTGTATTAAGGCTTCTGTGGCTTCATTATTATCATTGTTTCTATTTAAAATAACATCTTCACACAATTGTATTAATGTTGGTTCTATTTCATCGTAAACTGCCAATTGACCTGCGTTTACAATGCCCATATCCATCCCTGCTTTAATAGCATGATATAAAAAAACAGAATGCATGGCTTCTCTCACATGTTCATTTCCTCTGAATGAAAATGATAAATTACTCACTCCACCACTCAC
>CANHNT010000242.1 GCA_947461985.1 Bacteroidota bacterium
CATTTTGTGAGGTGTCAAATATTAGATGTCAGACTTGTTTATATTTAATATTTTAATAACCATACTTTTTCCACATGGCAATGCCATAAATAATATGAAGTACTCCAAACCCTAATGACCAAAATAACAATCCTTGATGTAAGAAAAATAATGAGATTATACCTAAACCAATTTGACTATAGCCTAAATATCGAACTTCGCTTAAAGTGTATTTGCTCCCATTCACTAATCCCAATCCATAAAAAAGTAAACAAGCAGATGAAATAAATTCTATATAATTATATTCAACTAATTTTAAAATAAAAATACCTCCAACTAAAATAGGAAGAAGTGTATTAAATAATAAACGACGAACAGTGGTATCCCAAATAGGTTTTTGTTGCTTTTTGCTTTGTAAATAAGTAAAAATAATTGAGAATACTAATGCGATAATAAAAACGCCAATGGCAATAAACATTAATTCTATAATTAAAGCTTCTCTGTTAGGCATCGAATTATCATAAATACTTTTTGATGAAACAGTATATATTTTTCCATATGCTAAATAGACTCCAACCAATGCACACAAACCGGCAGCAATACCACTCCAACCACTTAAGCTCACAAATCGAGTGCTTTTTTCCATCATCGATTTAATGTGTTGCAATTGCTCTAATGGATTTTCTTGTTGTGTATTCATATCAATACTTTGAATTACAAAGCTAAAACTAATTTCTTTATTATTTGTTATATTTGTAGTTCTAAAATTTTACACATTGGCACAAACTCCTTTGCAATATTTAAAGAAAAACTATCCTAAACAAAAAGATTCTTTGTCTGTTTTTTTGAAAAAATTTGATGATCAAAAAATAATTGGCATTCAAAAATTAGTAGAAGATGCCAGTGCAAAAGCGTGGAAAGAAGTGGACTGTTTAACATGTGCAAATTGTTGTAAAGTAATGACACCAACTTTCACTAAAAAAGATTTAAAAAGGATTTCAGCATTTTTAGGAATGACAGAAACTGAAATGTATGACAAATGGTTAAAAACCGATGAAGACAATGGTGATATTGTTAACCAAAAACAACCTTGTCAGTTTTTAGATAAAAAAACAAACTTTTGTTCAATTTACGAAGTGCGTCCACATGATTGTGCGACATTCCCACATTTTAAACGCAAACCATTTAACGATTTTAATCATATTCATGAACAAAATATTCAATATTGTCCTGCTACGTTAAAAATGATTAATCACTTAAAAGATACTATTGATGCAGGGTTTGAGTGGTAAGCATTCGCTCAACTCTTTTTCAATAATTTGACTTATTTCATGTGCATGCGTTAGTATCATAAAATGACTGCCTCTGTTGATTTCATAATCAGGTTGACAATATTTTATTTGGAATAACATATCTTTTTTCCCGTTAATTTGAACAGCATTGGTTGGCTTTGTTGAGTTTCTCCATTTCAAAATAGTTTCTAAAGACCATAACAAATAATTAGAAGATGTTTTGTCAATCATCTCTTTTAAATAGGCTTTCATTTTTGGTGTATGCACTCCAAAAACATAGTTCATCATAAAATCAGCATTTTTCAAAAGATAAACAAATCCTAATTTATGCAATTGTAAATTACCTGCAAATCGCAAATACCACGGAAGCTGATTGTGTGTTGCAATGCTTGAAATTAAAATAACTTTTTTGGCAGGAAATAATTTTGAAATTTCTACACTTATAATTCCTCCGAATGAAAGCCCTACTAATGCAAAAGGTCTTGAGGTATCAATTGTTTCAGCCATTCGTTTTGCATAATGCTCTATTGATTCATTTTTTTCAGGCTCTAACCAATCAATATGATTGATGGAAAAACGTTCAGATAATTTAATTCGATCAAATGCATGTCTATCAGCTCCGAGACCACTAATGAAATAGAGTTGTAAATTGACAGTTGGTAGTTGAAAGTCTATATTCGTATCTAACATGATAAAATTTTCTAGTCATCCAATTAACTCCACCATAATTGAGCAAGCTTCATCCTTTCGTAAACTCAATTGATAGCCTGCAACATTTACCGCTATTGGATCTCCTAAAGGAGCTGTCAATTCAACCGAAATTTCTTCATCTGGAATTATTCCCATTTCTAACAACTTCACATACAATTCTGTATCACCAAAACTTTTAATAATGGCTTTTTGCTTGTATGGCAAGTCAGTGAGTTTTATGAGGCTCATGTTAATCTAATTGGTATTTATTCAGAAACGCAACACTTTTCATCATGTCTTCATGAATGATTCTGTCTTTTTCTATAAATGGAACGGTTTTACGATATTCTGCCACTAATTTTTCAATTATTACTGATGATTTTTTAGGGCGACGGAACTCAAATGCTTGTGCTGCATTTAATAATTCAATGCCTAAAACCATTTCAACATTTTTCACTACTTCATATAATTTTGTTGCCGCATTTGAACCCATGCTCACATGATCTTCTTGTCCGTTGCTACTCACAATGCTATCTACAGAAGCAGGTGTACACAATTGTTTGTTTTTACTTACAATTGAAGCAGCTGTATATTGCGCAATCATTAAACCACTATCCAAACCTGCACTTTTCACTAAAAATGGTGGTAAATTTCTTTGTCCAGAAATTAATAAATAAGTTCTACGTTCTGAAATATTTCCAAGCTCTGCAACAGCAATGGCTAAATAATCTAAATTAATTGCTAAAGGTTGTCCATGAAAATTACCTCCACTTAAAATCAAATCTTCATCAGGAAACACCAATGGATTATCAGTTACAGCATTTATTTCTTGCTCCACAATTTTTTCTACATGTGCTACAGCATCTCTTGTGGCACCATGCACTTGAGGAATACAACGGAAACTATAAGGGTCTTGCACTTGTGTTTTTGTTCCAGTTGCTATTTCGCTTCCTTGCAAAATTCGCAGCATATTTTTTGCCACGTTTATTTGCCCTTCATGATTTCTTACTAAATGAATATTGGGAGTAAATGGTTCTAACGTTGCATCAAATCCTTCAAATGAAATAGCTGCAATTACATCAGCCCATTCAATTAATTTTTTAATTTTCAATAAACACCAAACAGCATACGAACTCATAAATTGAGTCCCGTTTAACAAAGCTAAACCTTCTTTGCTTTGCAATTTTAATGCATCAAAACTTAATTCATTTGCATTTCGTTTTACACCATCTAAATACACTTCACCTCTGTTTAAAAGTGGCAAACTCAAATGTGCCAAAGGTGCTAAATCGCCACTTGCACCCAATGAACCTAATTGATAAACAACTGGTAAAATATTTTGATTATAAAAAGAAATTAATC
>CANHNT010000243.1 GCA_947461985.1 Bacteroidota bacterium
CAGATATTGGCAATGAAGTATTTCAAAATGGCACATTAATTTCAAATGATAGATACAGAATGGGTTTTATGTGGTACATATATGTTGAAAATGGGAGAATAGTAAAAGTAGGACTAACATAAGAGCCTGCTCATTACCCTAAACTTTCGAGCAGTCTGAATGACCATACTAAAAGCTAGCTTGCGCCTGCTATACGAAGGATGTTTTCTTCGTAGGTTCTATGTTCTCAAAAGGCTATGCCTTTTAAATGATATACTTACTAAGTTTTCACTTTCTTTTCATCATTTTAGAATTTCACAGGTCCAATTATGTACCAATTATAATAAAATTTATTTTATAATTTTTGCGCAGTTGGGTCAACAGTAAAGTCATTGCGTTGAGCAATTTTTGAAACAATGCCAATCAATTTACCTTGTTTAGAGGATCAAACTAAATTCGCCAATTTTTTTCCTCCATAGATGAAAAAATAAACCATACCGTAACTCAAATACAACAAACCCAAACTTGGGAAAAAGGCTTGTTGCAAAAAATGTATGTGTAATGATCGTACCGCAAAATATTTTGGAAGGCATTTTAAAAAAAAAGTATTCCTTTTTTTAAAATTAGTTTCTATATTTGCATCAACAGTACCCTTGTTGCTTCCCATCAGAACAGCTCAGGGGTCTTTTTTTGCCCATTAATCTCTACATAATATACAAATAAAGTGCTATTTTTTTTCTATATTTGATACTATGCCTAAACCTTCAAAAACTATACAAGAACAAATTACTTTACTTCAAAGTAGAGGGATGCAATTTAGTGACATAGCCAATGCACCTCATTTCTTGTCAAACATAAGTTACTATCGATTAAAAGGTTATTGGTGGGAATTTCAAGACGATAAAACACTTCATCATTTTGCACCTAATAGCATTTTTGAAGATGTTATAGATTTATATAATTTTGATAGACATTTTAGACTAATTGTATTTAATGCCATTGAACGAATTGAAATTGCATTGAGAACCAAATTGATTTATCATCTTTCATTAGGCTACGGTGCTGATTGGTACATGAACCCATCAATATTTTAAGATTCTAAAAAATTCACTTCTTTTTTAGGCAAAATCAATATGGATATAAGCAATAGTAGTGAAGAATTTATTGTAAAACATTTTGAAAATCATCCTGATGAATTACCTGAAAGTTGGAAAGCACTTGAAATTCTTACTCTAGGCACATTATCTAAATTATATAGCAACCTTAAACATCAATTGCCCGAAAAAAACAAAATAGCCACCGAATTTGGGTTAAATAATCAGAAATATTTAGTGAGTTGGTTATTAACAATTACCGTTTTAAGAAACATAATTGCTCACCATAGTAGATTATGGAACAGAGTAATAATAAACAAATATGATTGGCCACCAACCACACCCAATCCTATCTTAAACTATATACCTGATAACTATCAACGAAGAAAAATATTTCCTATTTTAGCGGCCATCATTTATATGAATAATGAAGTTAGTCCTGGCAATCAAATTAAACAAGAATTATTGGATTTATTCAATCAATTCCCTAAAACTCAATTATACAAAATGGGATTTCCTGCAAATTGGCAAAACGAACCCATTTGGAAATAAATTATGGCTAAACAATCTGAACAAGTATTACTGGACTGCTTCCATTTTGGAGTTTCTCCATGAGAATATTAGGCAATTAATAATCAAAAACAAAATATAAATTTTTGAAACAAAAACTAAACAAAACTTTAAAAAATCGTTTATTATTAATTTAATTTATACTTTAGGAGAATATTTTGAAACTAAATATAAAAAATTGTTTACTTAATTTGCTGATTACAATTTAGCAGAACCGGTAAGCATGAAATACGAATTACCCATTGATTAATTATTAAAATAAAAAAATATGTTTAAAAATCCATTCTCATTTGACGGAAGAATAAGAAGAACCGAATTTGGCTTATCGTATATCATCTATATTGTTGCTGCTGTAATTATAGGTGCTATGATGGGTATAAATGAAAGTTTTTCATTTCTTGGATTATTATTTATCCCTGCAATTTGGTTTTTATGGGCTCAAGGTGCTAAAAGATGTCACGACAGAGGAAACAGTGGATGGTATTTATTAATTCCATTTTACGTATTTTGGATGCTATTTGCTGACAGTGATATTGGACCAAACGAATATGGTTTAAATCCAAAAGGAATTGGAAACGAAAATGAAATTGACGAAATCGGAAAATATTTAGAACAATAAACAGCGCAATTTTAGCCTGAGTTTGATGAACACTTCGGGTTTATATTCCTTTTTTACGGAATTTTATTTTCGTTTTTTTACTCAATCCGCAAAACTCAAGAATGTGCAAAAAAGAGTATAATCTGAATTACAGATATTTTTCCTAATTGCACAACTAAAATAGTGGTTTTGGGCTTACTTTTGTTCGATTCGAAAAAAATTGGAAAAAAGGTTTAAAAATATTGCGTTGGTGGGCAACCCTAATTGTGGAAAGAGTTCACTCTTTAATGCATTGACGGGTTTAAACCAAAAAGTAGGCAATTTTCCGGGGGTTACCGTGGATAAAAAAACAGGGCGTTTTGCCATTTCGGATACGTTGGTAGCAAACCTAATTGATTTGCCTGGCACCTACAGCCTTTACCCCAAAAGTGATGATGAAATAGTGACGTTTGATGTGCTGTTTGATGATGATGAGGCAGTAAAAATTGATGTCATCATTGTGGTGGTGGATGCCTCTAATTTGAAACGAAACTTATTGTTTTGCTCTCAAATAATGGATTTAAAAAAGCCTATTATTGTGGCGCTAACCATGTTAGACATCGCCAAGCAAAAGGGTATTCAAATTGACATCAATGGCTTGGCTAGAGAATTGGGCTTACCTGTGATTGCCATAAACCCAAGAAACAATAAGGGCACTCAAGAAATTAAAAAACAAATAGCGGCTACCATTTCAAATCAATATAGAGCGCCATCGAGGGATTTCATTGAAAGTGACCATTTATTTCTTGAAACCGTAAAAACTGTTAATCAATATAAACAAACGAGTAGCGATTATGCCGCCATTCATTTTGCCTCGGCTTTTCATAAACTTTCTATTATTTCAGAAGAAGCTAAAAAAGGATTGAAAGCCGATTTGGAGAAAATTAACTTCAACAAATCGAAAATTCAGGCAGAGGAAACACTGAAACGTTATGCGCACATCAAAAAAATAATGCAGGTTTGTGTGGTAGAAAGCGATCCTTTAAAAAAAGAATTAATTAGCCGCAAAGCAGATGAAATTTTATTGCA
>CANHNT010000244.1 GCA_947461985.1 Bacteroidota bacterium
CCTGCTGAATTAATTATGCCTATGGATGTACATGTTTGTAATGTGGCTCATCATTATCAATTAATTTCTGAAAACAAATCAAATTGGAATATGGCAGAACAACTCACTGATAATTTAAAAAAATGGGATGCCAAAGATCCGGTAAAATATGATTATGCCTTGTTTTCCTTAGGGGTGAATAAAATTATTTAAGACAACCCATTTACTTTAAATTCTTAAAGTTAGAAACTAAAACAACTTCTTTTCTTTGCGAAAATCTTTAATTCTTTGCGTTTAAATGTATTTACCATTTCAAACTCAAAGATGTCAATAAATTATTATTGTTGTGATGATGATTGTTGTCAAATATTTTATCTTTCGACAAAAAATGTTTGGCTTCAACGCGCCATAATAAATTCTTACGGATAGCATAATCATAATTGGCAGAAAAACCATACGTTTGAAAACCATTTGCAGTATTGGTAGCAATAATAATTTGATTTGCATCGTTATAGTATTCCACTCTACAAGCTATTTTTGATTTATCATTCAAATTGTATTTAGCTATAATAATTGGCGAAAACCAATAAGCATTTTTATTTGCACGGTATTTTTCAATCCCAAAATCGAAACCTATGACCAAACTGAATTTTTTAGTAGGTTCATAAATCGCATAAACGTCTTGAAATAATCTTGGAGCATGCAGACTATCTGGCTTGTCGCTCCCTTGAAAATTACTGTAGTTAATGGTTAGTTTATCCGTTGGTTTATAAGTCAGTTGAATTCCAAAAGATGGTCGTTGTATATTGTTTGGTTTTTGAATTTTTTGCCAACCATTTAATGCTAAAAATGCGGCATACAATTTTTCATTTTTTGAAGTATACGAAAGTCGTACTCCGGTTTCATAATAAGGCGAATTTTCTGCTAAAATACTTCTTGATAAATTATAGCTGTCTGCGCCAATTGCACTTTCAAATCCAATATGCGATGGCATAATCCCTGCATCAATCCATACATTCTTTTTCTTCGACACTTTAAAACCAATATTAGCTTCATAAATAAATTGCGCCCAAGTTGGTTCGTTCGCTAAATTGTATTGTGCATAATTGCCAGCCATTAATGCAAAATTTCCTCTGCTATTTTCTTTACTATATGCAATTTTTAGCATGGCTAAATTAATTGCAAATTCATTGTGGCGTTTGTAATTATATAAGAAATTCGAGTTTTCATGATTACTCGGATTGGCAAAATTAATACCATAATAGGCCTCAGCGTATCCTGTAAGTGTTACATCTTTTGATAAATTAGTTTGTGCATACATGTTTTTTGTACAGATAAATAAAAATGCAACTAGTAATTTTTTCATTTATTATGTTATTTCTAAATTAATATCCAAAAACTAAATCAATCGTATGCCACTGTCTTCTAACTTAACCAATCGTGCTTTGTATAAAGTGCCAACCGATTTTTTAAATGTTTTTTTACTCATTTTTAATAATCGAGTAATATCTTCTGCATCACTTTTATCGTGCAGTGGCAAAAACCCTTTGTGTTTATTTAAATAAGTTAATATGGTTTCGGCACCTTCTTCTAAACGTTGTCTGCCTTTAGGTTGTAAGCTAATGTCAATGGCATTATCATCTCTTAATGCTTTTATGTAGCCTTTCAACTCATCTCCTATTTGCAAATCTTGAAAAATTTCATTATGATAAATTAAGCCTTTATGTTGTTTATTGATGATGGCATTATAACCTAATGGGGTTGTTTCAAAAATCAACAAATCAACTTCATCTCCTGCATCAACCGTTAAGGTTTCATTGCTTAAAAAACGATTAATTTTTGCGGAGGCTACCAAGCGCTCAGTTTGTTTATCAACATATAAATGAACCACATATTTATGTCCTGCCAACATTTTTTGTGTTTGCTCTTTAAAAGGTACAAACACATCTTTTTCTAATCCACATTCTAAAAACGCACCAATTTCTGTTGCATGACGAACCCTTAAATAACCAAATTCATTTGCTTTAATGAAAGGAGTAAGCGTAGTGGCGACCCAACGTTGTTCAAAATCTTTATACACAAAAACGTCAATCGTATCGCCAATCGACATCTCTTCTTCTACATATTTATTGGGCAACAAAACATCATTGCCATCTTCATCACCTAAAAATAATCCTACGCTTGTACTGCGTAAAACTGTTAACGAATTTATTTGTCCTAATACTAACATTCTTTATTTCTTTTTACTTTTTTTTGTTGAATCCAATACAGGAACATCCAATACAATTTTATAATCTATTTGTTTACGTTCCAAATTGGCAGCTGCCACCAATACTTCTATTGGTTGACCTATTTTAAATTTCATTTTGGTATGCTTGCCAACAAAAGCATATTCTGTTTCTTCAAAAATAAAATCATCAATTTCATTTAAATCTGTGATGGAAATAAATCCTTCGCACTTATGCTGAATCGTTTGAGCCCAAAAACCAAATTTTCCAACACCACTAATCACTGCACTAAATTCTTCTCCAATAAATTTGCGCATAAATTCTACTTGTTTATACTTACTTGCTTCGCGTTCGCTTTCCATCGCTTTGCGTTCGCGTTCACTGCAATGCAAGCAAAGCTGCTCCATATTTTTTATTGGATGAATATCATTGTTTAATATTTCAAATACAACTCGGTGCACCAACACATCAGGATAACGACGAATAGGTGAAGTGAAATGACAATAATATTCAAACGCTAAACCATAGTGCCCAATATTTTCGGGAGTATAAATAGCTTTTGCCATCGTTCGAATTCCCAATGTATGCAACACACTTTGTTCAGGATGATTTTCAGTTTTCTTCACCATTTCATTAAACGATTTGGCAATTGTTTGTGGTGATTTTAAATCAAATTTTAAACCAAATTTGCCTGCAAAAGAGACAAACGTTTTTAGCTTTTCAATATCAGGAGTATCATGCACACGGTACGGAAAAGGAATGGGTGCATTTTTAAATTTTATTTTATAAACATGCTCGGCAACTGTTCTATTTGCAAGCAACATCAACTCTTCAATTAACTGATGACACTCTTTACTTTGTTTAACCAACACATCAATAGGAACTCCTTTTTCATCCAACACAAAGCGAACTTCTTCTGATGAAAAATTAATTGCGCCTTCATCAAATTTTCGTTGTCTTAATTGTTGTGAAATGGAGTGAAGTAACAATACTTCTTCAAGATGATCTCCTTGTTTAGATTCTATAATTTCTTGCACCTCTTCATAGGTGTATCTTCTGTTAGAATGAATAATTGTTTTTGCAATTTC
>CANHNT010000245.1 GCA_947461985.1 Bacteroidota bacterium
GTACGTTGCACTTGTTTTGTAGCGAGCAATTTCAGTTTTTAAGGGTACTAAAAAATTGGTTTCGATGGTTTTAAAAGCACCCACCGAACCAGCCAATGCTTGTTTTTTGGCTTCGATGTCGTTGATGCCATCAATAATTTTTTGCACACTGTTTAGTTGAGCGGTTACTTGTGCGGCTGTCAGTCCCACTATAGGTCCTTGCACAGCAATTTGCGTTTTGTAATTTGTCAACCAGACGATTGCGCCTGCATTCGTTGACGGATAATATCCTTGACTCATGTTTTTTTTGTTTTTTTTAATTTTTAAAGGTTTGTTTATTAAATGAATACGAAAAAAGGGGGGAAATCAATCTCCAAATTCAGTTCGGAGCGCTCCAGTTTGAAATTGGAGCGGTTTTCATGGAGATTGGAGCACTCCAATTTGAAATTGGAGCGATATGCTTAGGGTTAGGAGCACTCCAACTTGAGATTGGAGCGTTTGGAGCGAAAATTGGAGCAGTCTAAATTAAAATTGGAGGAGTAGGAAATAAAATTGGAGCGGTCCAATCGGAGATTGGAAATGATTTTTTTAAGGTAGGTGAGTGAAGTTGAATATAGCATAGTAGGTTGTTTGGTTTTTCATTTTGTAAATTAAAAATAAAGAGTTTAATTCAATTTTAAAAATAATAAATTGATTTTTTTGAGGGTTTTTGTAAGGTTTTTTCTAACTGATTGATAATGAAGAAGTAATGATTTTTAATTGATTACTAGCAGTGCAAGTAATCGCAATTTTTAATTAATCATTAGTTCGTATATGTATCTCCTAAATGATATAGGAATTGATGAAACTATTGTGATTAAAAATAAAAAATAATAATTATATAATTTTCACTAACCTTTTAAATGAATCAATCGTCTATTATTTATATCTAGATAACAGGCTTTCCGAAAACTGAATAGAGTAGGAACATCACAAAATAATACTTACTAAAATGAAAAAAGCAATTTTTACAATTTTTACATTGATAGCATTTTTTTTATCAAATGCCCAAACAACGAATCCAAGCCCATATTGCGATGGGAATTTTGATGACGGAGCACCAAATGTTTCCCCCGTTTACGATCGAGTTTTATCGACAAACTTTGGCACATTAAATAACACTATTGACAACCCATTAAACTCTACACATTATTTATTTTTCAACAACTTAGCCGTCCCGAATTTAACAATAGGAAACCCATATACATGCACGACTCATTTTTATGTTGGGGGCACTTGTGGTTATGGAATTTGGATAGATTACAATCACAATAATACTTTTGATGCAAACGAAAAAGTAGGAGGCTCTGCAAACGCAACAGATTATTTAACCATTGGCAACAACATTATTAAAACGAATAACATTACAATTCCAACAACAGCGATGACTGGGAATACAAGAATGAGAATAAGAATTGTTGAAGACGATAATTTTATATTTATAAGCGGAAATGGCGCACTTATTTTACCATGTAATACAAGTGCTACCAACACGAATGTTATGGATTGGGGTGAAACAGAAGATTATGTGGTTAACTTAGTAACCGGTAGTAGTTCGGTGCCTGTAACCTCAATCACCGTAAATAGCGCTGGCAATGCCACTACTGTAGTAAAAAACAATACGTTGCAAATGAGTGCCATTGTACTTCCTGCAAATGCAACCAACAGTACGATTACTTGGAGTGTGCAAAATGGAACAGGTGCTGCAACCATTTCAAGCACAGGGTTGCTTTCAGCAACTTCTGCAGGAACAGTTACAGCGAAGGCTACTGCAAATGATGGTTCAAACGTGTTTGGTACTAAATTAATTACGATTTTAAATCCTAATTCGGTAAACGAAATTGAAGAAAATAATAAAATTTCTTTTTATCCTAATCCGGCAGACGATTTAATAACGATTGAGAATAATTCAAGTATCAAAATTCAAAAATATGAAATAGTATCTTTGGTAGGAACGAAAATAATGAGTGGTGAATTTAAAAACAACACGATTGATATTTCAACTTTAGGAACAGGATATTATTACTTAAAATTGGTTTCAATAAATAATGATTTGATTATCAAAAATTTAATAAAAAAATAAATTTACTAAACAAGACTTGCTTATTAAATGAAGTGAAAAAAGTAGCCTATTTTTGGCTACTTTTTTTATGAAATCGAATTCATTTTTCAAATGATAACGTATAAAATGTTAAAAATGAATTGAATTTTTTTCGCCTTTACTGAAAATAATTTCTTGCAATTGCTAGCTTAAAAATGATTAAAATATAACTAAAGCAATTGGTGTAAAAAGTAGGTTTCAAATAAATAAACACAATCTAAAAAAAAATTAACAAATCAACTGAAAACTAAAAACTAAACATTGAAAACTAACTAGTATTTTCACATTCTAAAAAATTATATAAATGTCATTTGAACAATTAATAACCGAAAATTATTCATTTAAAGGAGAAAGCATGTTATTGGGTGCTGCTGTTTTAGATGGCAAAGCAATCGCTGGCAGCAGAGTGAATTTACCGTTGAAAACCATGAACCGACATGGGTTAATTGCTGGTGCTACGGGTACAGGAAAAACCAAAACCTTGCAATTGATAGCAGAAGGGCTAAGTGAAGCCTCAGTGCCAGTGATGATGTTAGATATTAAAGGCGATTTAAGTGGAATTGGTGCAATGGGAGCTTTGAACGAACGGATTTCTGAACGTTGCACGATGTTAGGCACCGAGTATGTTCCCTCTAATTTTCCGATTGAGTTTTTAACTATGAGTGACGAACCTGGCGCAAGATTAAGAGCAACAGTAAGTGAGTTTGGACCTGTGTTATTGTCTAAAATTTTAGGACTGAATGAAACACAGGAAGGGATTATGGCAATGATTTTTAAATATTGTGATGACCATAAATTGCCCTTATTGGATTTGAAAGACTTGATACGGGTTTTGCAATTTATGAACAATGAAGGTAAAGATGAAATTAAAGAACAATACGGTAATATTTCATCACAATCGACAGGAACTATTTTGCGACAAATTATTGGTTTACAACAACAAAAAGCGGATGTTTTTTTTGGAGAGACGTCGTTTGATGTAGATGATTTAATGCGTATTAGTGATGACGGTAGAGGAATGATTTCGATAGTGAGAGTGGCAGATTTGCAAGATAGACCGAAATTATTTTCGACATTTATGTTGCAATTATTAGCCGAGTTATATGCCTCTTTACCCGAAGCTGGTGATTTAGATAAACCTAAATTGGTATTGTTTTTAGATGAAGCACATTTGA
>CANHNT010000246.1 GCA_947461985.1 Bacteroidota bacterium
GAATCCTCGGTTTGTGCCAATGAAATATTTACATTGAATGCCAAAACCAAAACCAATAAAAATTGAATGAATCGTTTACGCATCAGTTGGAAAAATTATTTTGCCTTTAATAACTTTCAATCCAGACCGTTTTAACAACAACGGATAAATCGTAAAATACCAAATAATGATTGAAGCAGAAAGAACTAAAATAATTGAGCTTAACCAAACTGGCATTTCGGTATGACGAGTTACAAAACCTTCAAAAAAAGCTGCTAATAAAAAAAAGGGAATTAAACCGATGACTACTTTTACTGCGTCTTTAGCACCATTTTTTAAAGACTCAATTCGGCTAAACGTACCAGGAAATAAAAATGAATTTCCTAAAATCATGCCTGCTGTTCCTGCAATTACGATAGCCGAAATTTCTAAAGTGCCATGTATCCAAATAACTAAAACAGATTTCCACCCTAAGCCTTTTGCAAAAAACATATATTGAAAAGTGCCTAACATTAAGCCATTGGAAAACAATAAATACAAAGAACCAATGCCAGCAAATAGTCCAAAAATAAAAGTCATTAATGAAACTCGAATGTTGTTTGCAGCAATATTAATAAACATTCCAAACTCATTTCCATCTTTATAAACGCCAAAAGGATCCCCTTTATTAATATTTTCTTCCGTCATATCAACATAGGAATCCCCTAAAATACTTCTGATAAATGTTTGGTCGTGCATGGAAGAAAATACAGCAACAATAACACAAACTAAAAAAAAGGAGAAGGTAAATAGATACACTTTTTGATATTTACTAAAGAGCAAAGGCAATTCATATTTCCAAAAGGTAAATAACCGGTCGTATCGTCGTTTTTGGTTTTGATATAATTTTTGAAACTGTTTAGCAGCCAATCCATTAATAAATTGGGTGGTTTTGCTTTGAGGATAGTAGGTTTTGGCAAAACTTAAATCATCTACTAAATTCACAAAACGTTCAGCCTGAATATCTGGATCATTTGTTTCGTCCATGTATTCTTGCCATCGGTTAATGTTTTTATCTATGAATTTTCCTTCACGCATGAGAGCACAATGTAGTAATATTTTATTGAAAATAAAAAATGGTTTCCAATTTGAAAACCATTGTTGCTTTTTTTGATTATTGTTAAATTTTATCTTTAAAAATATAAGAAACGGCTAAAAAAATCATAGCAATCACGGGGGCAATAATTTTTCCTGCTGGGTCACCCATAGAAATATGCAATAGAGTAGCTGAAATAAACACTATTCCAAATCCTGCATAAGCCCATTCTTTCACGTTTTTAGGAATCATTGGTAATAACAATGCCAAAACTCCTAAAATTTTAGCAACCCCTAATTCAACTCTAAAAAAATCAGGAAATCCAATTTTAGCCATTTCTAATTTTACATCTTCAGTAAAATACATTGAACCACTCATTAACATCATTGCTGAAATAAGCCCTGTGCTTGCCCAATAAATTATTTTATTTTTATTCATAACATTCATTTTAATTTTATTTACAAAGGTAAAAAATTAATTTATATTTACATTATGGCTTTGTTGCAAGTAAAAACATCCTTTAATATTGATCTTCAATTTGAAACCGCTCCATTTCATTTTCGTTTATTTGCATGGATAATTGATTTCGTGTTGTTGTTGGTTTTTATTTGGTTTATGAATTGGCTGTTAGATAAGAGTGTCAGTATTGAAAACGCCAGTGAATTTGGTTTAACCGAGCTATTTATTGTTACCCCGTTTATTTTATATCATGTATTGTGTGAATTGTTTTTGAACGGACAAAGTATTGGCAAAAAATTATTAGGAATTCAAGTAGTGAGTTTAACGGGTCAAAATGCCAGCGCAAGTCAATATTTATTACGTTGGTTATTGCGTTTTATTGATTTTGGATTTTGGTGGAGTATGTTATTTTTTTCATCTAGTAACTTTGTATTAGGCTTTTTGTTATTAATAGGGAGTATCATAGGCTTCATTGTTTTTATATCATCAAAACACAATCAGCGTATTGGTGATATGGTAGCAGGCACCACTGTGGTATTAAAAAAACTGCCTTATAAATTAAGTGATACTATTTTTCAGGATTTAGATGTTCAACACTACACAGTATACTTTCCTGATGTGATGCGATTGAGCGATAAAGATTTGAATATTGTAAATAATATTTTAAATCAGCATTATAAATCAAATATTCACAATCATCTTTCATCGGTTGCTGATAAAATAAAATCCGTATTGAATATCAATACGGATATGGAAGATGAATTGTTTCTGGAGACCTTAATGAGAGATTATAATTATCTTTCTCGTAAATAGTTGTTAGATGTTAGATGTCGGATGTCAGGAATACATCAATTGTATTTTTCATTCAACTAAACACAATTTAAAAACAAAATAAGACTGACAACTGACATCCGTCATTAGACATCATTTATAATTCCTTTTTCTTTAACACTTTGGGAATTTCAATTTCTAATTTTTTAATTGCACCATTTCTTTTAATTTCTACGGGCACTTTAGATTTATTTTGATTGTTTGAAATGGCATCTAATAATTCATCTACATTTGAAATTGATGAAGAACCAAACATCGTAATGACATCCTCTTTTTTAATTCCTGCTTTGGATGCTGCCGAATTTTCAGTTACATCATTTATCCAAACACCTTCTCCATCGGCTCTATCCTCAACACTTACACCAATTTTAGGTGCTGGTGCTTTGCTAGGTAATGGACTGCTAAAACCATTGTTGTTCATGTTAAATTGTTTGAATAAATCTTCAAACCCACCCATCATATTTTCGTCTCCAAAAGGCATCATTCGACGCATGGTTTTCATATCATTTCGTTCAGATAATTTTACATTTTTGGTCATCAATTTATTGTCTCTATCAAATGTAACATCAATCATATCGCCCGGTTTAAACGTTCCAATGGCATCCACCAAGTCTTTTGGATTCAATATGTTTTTATCATTGATTCGAGTAATCACATCGCCTGGTTGCAAACCCAATTTTTGAGCAGGTGAGTTTGGAGATACCATTTCTACTTCAGCGCCATCGTTGTTTTTAGACGGTTTGGTAGTAACTCCTAACATCGGTTTGTTATCGCCATTATTGTCCATTCCATCTGGAGAAAAATTAAATAGTTCACCATTGTCATTATCATCAACAGGTACTTCTTTTCCATTGATGAACATTCGTTTCTGTTTGTAGATTTTTACATTTTTATCTTTGGCATCTTGGTCTTCACCCACTTTTTTACCATCCAC
>CANHNT010000247.1 GCA_947461985.1 Bacteroidota bacterium
GAGCAGCTCATTTGCCTGGGATGGTTGCTAGTTTAACTCCCTTGCCTGTCATTGGAGTGCCGGTGAAATCGACTAACTCAATTGATGGATGGGATTCGATATTGTCTATTTTACAAATGCCAAACGGTGTTCCTGTAGCAACTGTTGCTTTAAATGCGTCTAAAAATGCAGGTATTTTAGCTATGCAAATAGTAGGTTCGAGCGATATAAAAATTCAACAAAAAGTGATTGCCTACAAAAAAAGTTTGGAAACGGACGTTATGAAAAAAGTCAAAAACTTTCCTCCTAAATTGTAAATTCTGTTTTTAGAATGAGATTTGGAGAAAATAGTCTGAATATAATTCGATGTAAAATGTCATTTCTTCATGAAATTAGAAATAATAAAAATATTTTTGAATGAAAATTTTCTCATTTTCTCACATCTAATAATTGACAATTTACAACTAAATATAATATCTTGCACTCTTAAAACTAATATTTAAATGAAGGTAGTCATATTTGCTGGAGGATTGGGAACTCGTATTTCGGAAGAGAGCCATTTAAAGCCCAAGCCAATGATTGAAATAGGGGGTAAGCCTATTTTGTGGCACATTATGAATATGTATGCATCGCATGGTTACAATGAATTTATTATTTGTTGTGGTTATAAAGGGTGGCTAATTAAAGAATATTTTAAAAATTATTTTGTTCATAATGCCGATATGACCATCGATTTGAAAGATAATAAAATGGAAATTCACAATGCAAATGCGGAGCCATTTAAAATTACGATGATTGATACCGGTGTGAATACGATGACCGCTGGTCGTTTAAAACGAGTTTTGCCATACACTAACAACGAACCTTTTATGTTGACCTATGGTGATGGTGTTTCGGATGTAAATATTAAAGAATTGGTGAAATTTCATAAAACACATGGCAAAGTTTGCACGATGACAACGGTGCAACCTACTAGTCGTTTTGGTGTAGTGAAAATGGATGACGATGGAACCGTGTTGCAATTTGAAGAAAAACCAGAAGATAGTGGAACCTGGATTAATGGCGGTTTTTTTGTTATTCAACCCGAAATTGAAAAATATTTGACAGATGAAAATATAGATGATGTAATGTGGGAACGTCAACCCATGTTAGATTTGGCCAATGAAACACAAATTGTAGGGTACAGACACCGTGGGTTTTGGAAAGCCATGGATACCATGAGAGATAAAGAAGAATTGGAAAAATTATGGGAAACTAATCCAATTTGGAAAACATGGTAAGCCTAGCTCATTTTCGAAACTATTTTGAAGGAAAAAAAGTGTTTCTAACTGGCCATACTGGTTTTAAAGGGGCATGGCTTTTGCAAATTTTAGCAATGTGCAAAGCTGATATTAAAGGCTATTCTTTAGCGCCTCAAAAAGAAATTGATTTATACAATCAAATAAATGGAGATCGTTTATGCAAGTCCATTATTCATGATTTACGGGATGCTGATTTTTTGAAAAAAGAAATTTTAGATTTTCAACCCGATTATATTTTTCATTTGGCTGCACAGCCTTTGGTTATTGAAGGATACGAAAAGCCATTGTATACATTTGAAGTAAATACGCAAGGAACAGCCAATGTGCTTGAAGCCATCAGAGGATTAGAAAACCCATGTGTGGCTGTTATGATTACAACAGACAAAGTGTATGAAAATCATGATGACAATTCATTGTTTCATGAAGAGGATAAATTAGGTGGTTATGACCCTTATTCGGCAAGTAAGGCAGCTTGTGAAATTGTTATTTCATCGTATAGAAATTCATTTTTTAATCCTAAAAATTATGGTGCGCATCAAAAAGTAATTGTAAGTATGAGAGCCGGAAATGTTATAGGTGGTGGCGATTATGCCGACAATAGAATCATACCCGATATCATAAAATCAATCCAGCAAAATGAAACGCTGATTCTACGAAATCCTTTAGCGACTCGTCCATGGCAACATGTGTTGGAGCCTTTAGGTGCTTATCTTTTAGTAGCTACAAAAGCGTTTGAAAATCCTACGGCATTTGCAACAAGCTATAATATTGGTCCAGAAAAAGAAGATGTGTTGTCTGTTGAAAATTTAACACAAATTGCCATTGAAACCATGCAAAAAGGACAATATGAAATTGCTAAAGAAGCACCCAAATTGCACGAAGCAGCAACCTTAATGTTAGACATTTCTAAAATAAAAACAGCATTGAATTGGCTGCCAAAATGGAATGCTAAACAAGCCATTCAAAATACGGTTTTGTGGTATGTAAATGAGGAAGATGCAACCTCAAAATGTACAGCAGAAATAAACAACTACTTTAACTAATTTTAATATAGAACCCTCCTTTGGAGGGCAGGGAGGCTATGGAAATAATAAACACAAACATATCAGACGTTAAATTAATAAAACAATTTAGGGCTGAAGATGCAAGAGGCACTTTTGTAAAAACATTTCATGAAACTTCATTGAAAAAAGCTGGAATTGATTTTGAAATGAAAGAAAGTTTTTATTCTGTCTCACACAAAAATGTGATTAGAGGAATGCATTTTCAACACCCTCCTTATGATCATGCAAAAATTGTATTTTGTACTGAAGGTACAATTGTAGACGTGGCTTTAGACATTCGTAAAAATTCGCCAACCTATGGTCAATATGTAAGTGCAGAATTATCTTTTGAAAACAATACAGCTATTTATATCCCTTCAGGTTTTGCACATGGTTTTAAAACCTTAACAGACAAAGCCACTACCTTTTATTTTGTTTCATCAGAAAATAATAGAGAGGCAGATGACGGTATTTTGCACACCAGTTTTGGTTTGAATTGGGACATTGAAAATCCAATTGTATCGATTAGAGATATGGCATTTAAAGGGTTTGAAGAATTTAAGAGTCCGTTTTAGGGTTTAACCACTGAGGCCAAGAGTTTACCACTGAGTACACCGCGTTGTTTATTTCTTTGTTTTAAGACTTTTTAAAAGAGATTGGAAACATAATTTTTATTTTCTCTGTGTAGATTTTTTCCTCTGTTTACTCTGTGCTTAATAATTATATTTGCCAAATGAAAATATTCATTTCAGGTGCATCAGGATTAGTAGGAAGCAATTGCTTAAAACATTTTATTGAACAAGGAACAAATGCGATTGGTTCTTATTTTTCATATCCAACGAACCATACTGTTTTCTTTGATACATTAAATCCAAGCAACGAGCATAATTTTGATGTGAAAGCATTTCAACCAGATGTAATTGTACATTGTGGTGCTTTAACGCA
>CANHNT010000248.1 GCA_947461985.1 Bacteroidota bacterium
AGAAATGAATGCGCTACCGCTTCATTGGAAAGACCATAAAGTGATGGTGAATTTGTATCAAAGTCAACTCAAAAAAATAGAGAAATTGATCGCTATGCTGCACGAAGATTTGCAGTTTGATTATTCAATGAAAATGCCAACCGTTAAAATCTTAAAAAAATAAATTCTAAATAAAAATGCTTATTCTCTTTGACTCTATGTAGAAGCCTGACATGCGACAACTTTTTTAAACGATCTCTTCATAATTTAAGTCTGCTTACTCTTCCTCAGTAAATACTTCGTCCTCAATAAATGGATAAAATGGAGCTACAAAAGACTTCACTTTTTCATTGAATATTTCGCCCTCATTAAATAAAAAATGAATGCTTATCGCTTGAGCATAAAAAGGCAAATTCATTTCCAAAATTTTATCTTTTAGCAACATCAAACGAGCTGCATCTTTTTCGGTAGTGATGATAATTTTGTTTGAAGTAGCAATATGATTAAAAGCATCATTCATTTCATTTAAATCATCAAACGAAAAATAATGATGGTCTTTATAAGGCAAGCAATGTACTTTTTTAAATTCTATTTCCAGTTTCTCTTGCAATGGTTTTGGGTTGGCAATGCCTGTTACTAAAAGCACTTCAGTTTCTTTGCTAATTTCTTTTTGTGAAGGTGTCAATGCATAAATATTGGCATAATCAATTGCCGAAAAATAAACTTGTTGATGAACCAATGGATTGATTTCAGTAATGAGTTTTTGTTTTTCATCTTCAGAAATAGGTTGAGGACATTTTGTAATGATGATTACGTCAGCCCTTTTGTACGCACTTCTACTTTCTCTCAATAAACCAAAAGGCATAATAAAATCCCTCGTAAATAAACGCTCATAATCGGTCAATAAAATATTCATCCCAGCCTTTACGGTTCGGTGTTGGAAAGCATCATCTAATAATATTACTTGAATGTCTTGTTTGCGTTGCAACAATTCTGGAATAGCCGTCATACGCTCTTCAGCCACACACACTTCTATTGTAGGATATTTCGATTTAAACTGAAAAGGCTCATCACCAATATCTCTTGCATTGCTGTTGGCATCAGCCAATTTAAACCCTCTCGTATGTCGTCTGTAACCACGGCTTAGTGTTGCTACTTTATATTCGTTTTTTAGTTGCTCTATTAAATATTCAATATGTGGACTTTTGCCTGTTCCACCTACGGTTATGTTTCCTACACAAATCACTGGCAAATCAAATGCGATTGAGTCAAAAATTTTCCAATCATAAAACTTATTTCTCAACATAATGACCAAGCCATACAACAAGGCAAATGGCAATGAGATGTACTTCAACAACGACAAAATCAGTTCTTTCATTTATTTTATTAATTGAATATTTTTTTTCAATACCCAAAGAAACTCATTTTGTTTGTTTTTTACCTCAATTAAATAAAAATGTTTGAATTCATCTGTAATTTTCACAGGCGCGTCTTTCGATAAAGTAAAAGCAACTTCACTTGATAACAACGGAATTTTATAAATTTCCACACTATCCGTTTTTAAGACGCCTTGCTTCTCCACATACTCCGAAACCATGATGCTGCTTTTTTTTAAAGCTGGTGAGGTTTTTTTATATTTTGTAGCAATTGGACATTGTAAATGACATAATGAGTCTTCTGTAATCGATAAGCTACTGCCTAAAAATTGAAACTGAATACCGCAACTATTCTTAAACGTATAGCTAGCCACGTTGTCATAAATGGTAATAAATCCCCTAAAATCTAGGGTGTTAAAATCGGGCATGCCCGAAACAGCTGTTATGTAAATAAAAGCCGAATCTTCCTTAAAATGATTGACATAAACAGTTGCATTCGCTTTATTTAGTCCCATATTAAAATTATACGTTCCCGTAAATTTTTCTGCAATAGCAACTACACCCACACACAATATTACTAATAATACAATTCCTTTTTTCATTTCGACGACAATGTAATTAAAAATTTGATAATCAAGCTACTAACTCGGTTATTTTATTTTTATTATCGATGAAACAACTTTTTCTATTTTAAACAATTTTGGCTTCTATGGAAACTATTAAATATTTTTTTATTAAAAAGTCACTATTAAAAAAAACGAATACAAAATAGTGCATCGCATTTTTCATTGCTATAACATTTTCAAAAAAAAGCGGTTCTACAAGAGAACCGCTTTTTTATTTCGTTACAAACAGCGTTTATTTATCGCCACCAAACATTCCTTTTAATTTTCCTAATGCGTCTTTTGCAAAATCTTCGGCTTGTTCAGCAACATCGCCTAATTTATCTTTTGCTATTTCTGCCATATCTTCTAATTTATCTTTCGTAGCGCCAGCAAATTCAGTCGCTTTTTCGGTATAGCTAGCTTCATGTGCTTCGCCTTTTGCACCAGAAAACATCGATTCAATGTTGCCAGATAGCCCTGGAGGTAATTTTGTTTTCACAAAATCCATTACTGTATATACTGTTTTTGTAGCCTGTTCAGAACTTAATCCTACTTCGCTGATAATTTTGTTAATTAATTCTTGCATGGTTATTTATTTTAATATCAACAAAGGTAATAAAAATCAAAATGATTTATCGTTTTTTTTCGATAAAAAAATTAGTGTGCATTTATCATTTTTTTAAACCTTGGTTATAGTTGCCCAACCGGGGTTTTCACATCATGGTAAAACATGAAAGTCCAATTTTCATCTTTTCCTTTTTGTGCAAATTCTTGTCGAAGCTCCATGCTTCGCTTTCCATCAAAATCATATTTTGCAACATATTTTGTTTTTAGTTGCTTTAATTGAGGTGCCACATCTGCTCCAAAAAATGCTTTTTCATGTTCATCATGAATTAAAAAACAACAATGAAAAGGGCAATGCCCACCACTCACTTCATAATCAATCATACCTTCTATGCTTCCTTTTTCTGGCAACCATTCTGTTTGCATGGAGTTTTTCAGGATGGCAAAATCTTCTATCGTGTATGATTTTCCTGCATGCTCTACTGCAAAATCAAATTCTTTATCTATCACAAAATAAGTTGCATTGGGAAAACTTAATACGTCCTCCCCTTGCTCGTTTTCATAAGAAACTCCCCCTGCATGATCTTTGTGTAAATGCGATAATATTACTTTATGAATTTCGGTTGGCTCAATGCCTAACTTTCTAATATTATGATGAATTTGCAATTCGCCACTGGGCAATTTGTATCCTAAGCCAGTATCAAATAAAATATTTTGATGATTTATTTGAAC
>CANHNT010000249.1 GCA_947461985.1 Bacteroidota bacterium
CTATAATGATCATATTCTATTGCTATTATTATTTATTTTTTCCCAAAGGGCAATGCACTCTTTAGCTTCTTTCACATCATGTACTCTTAAAATGTTAGCACCGTTTCTGTTAAACTCTAACAGGGTTCAAAACCCTGTCAGAGTTGTTTGTAAAGGGTAATACACTCTTTCGCTTCTTTTACGTCATGCACTCTTAATATATTTGCTCCATTTTGCAATGCAATCATGTGCAATGCAGTCGTGCCATTCAGCGCATTTTCTGGAGTTGTGTTCAATGTTTTATAAATCATTCCTTTTCGAGAAATTCCTACAAGGGTAGGGCTATTCAATTGCTGAAAAACTTCCAAGTTTTTGAGTAATTCAAAATTATGTGCAGTTGTTTTTCCAAAACCGAAACCAACATCGCTGATCACATCCAGTACATTTTTACTTTTTAATCGTTGAATTTTATTATACAAAAATTGATAAACTTCATTGGTTACATTTTCGTAAGAAGGATTTAGTTGCATGGTTTGTGGTGTGCCTTGCATGTGCATGCAAATATATGGAGTATGGTATTTTGCGGCAATGTCAATAATATCCACATCTAATTCGGCACCACTGATGTCATTGATTATATCAACACCAGCTTTTATACATTCTTCTGCAACATGGCTTCTATATGTATCAATCGACAAAAAAGTATTCGGTATTTCTTTTTTTATTGCTTCAATTACAGGCAATACTCTGTCCATTTCTTCTTGTTCAGAAATTAGCGCAGCACCTGGCCTAGAGCTCATGCCGCCAATATCTAAAATAGTAGCACCCTCGTAAACCATTTGTTTGGCTTGAGCCATCAATTCATCCAACGAACTATTATTTCCTTTGTTGTAAAACGAGTCTGGCGTTGCGTTTAAGATGCCCATTAGGATGGGTGAAGAAATAGTGAGTAATCTTTGGTTGCAATTAAGCGTATAAAGTTTATTTTTGAACATTGAACCACGAAGTTATTAAAATGAACAATACAGAACAACAATACCTAGAGATAGTGCATGCATGTAAACAAGTTTTTGTGAAAAAAAATAATGATTACGGCACCAGTTGGAGGGTGTTGCGTCCTATTTCTATTGTAGATCAAATATATATTAAAGCTCAACGCATCAGAACCATTCAATCGTTAGGGAAACAAAAAATTGAGGATGATATTTTGGGCGAATGGAAAGCCATTATTAATTATGGAATTATTGCATTAATTCAAGAAGAACTAAATGACAGTGAAAATTGGGATTTGCCTACCGAACAAGCTTTAGCATTGTATGATAAACATTTGCAAGTAACATTTGAACTTATGCGCAATAAAAACCATGATTATGGAGAAGCATGGCGCAATATGAGTCAAGAATCGTTTGCAGATTTAATTCTAACAAAAATATTGCGTTTAAAACAAATCATTGCCAACGATGGCAAAACCGAAATTTCAGAAGGCATGGATTCTAACTTTAGAGACATTATTAACTATGCCGTATTTGCATTGATATTGAGCTAATAAATTACAAAATTTCTTCAATAATATGCGTAATTCCGTTTACGTCAATTGAATCATTTATTTTCTTTCCCATCAATTTTTCACCTAAAGGCGATTTAGTGGAAATGGCGATTATTGTTTTGTCCTCAATTATTATTTTAGGCAAAGCCACTGTTATAAAAAAATATCCCTTTGAGGTTTTCACTAAACTTCCACTACAAATTGTTTCATGCACTGGCTGATATTCAATTTGAGCATAAATTGTTTTATTGTCTATTGCATCGTATAAGTGTTTGGCTACTTGGCTTTGCTCTAATTGCAGCATCGACAAAGCCGTTTCATGTTTATCGCCTGCTGTGCTTTTAGTTTCGTTTAACACACTTTCGCTTAATTCGTCTAATTGAAATTGAAATGAATCAATTTGCTGGTTTAGTTTCTCTAAAAAAGTATGATATATTGTTTCTTTCCAATTCATTTTTTATATAATTGATTTCATTCGAGCCACATATTTCCCAATCACATCAAACTCAATATTTACCTTGTCATTTTCATGAACATTAGCAATACTAGTATGTTCAAATGTATACGGAATAATGGTTACATCAAAGGAGTTTTTTGTTACATGATAACAAGTTAAGCTTGTTCCATTAATTGTTATTGAACCTTTTTCAATAATTAAATGTGCATGTACATCATCTATTTGAAACGTAAAATTCCAATTATCCTGCAAATCAGTTCGTTTAATACAAGTTGCTAAACCATCTACATGGCCTTGCACAATATGTCCGTCTAATCTGCCATTGAGTTGCATACAACGTTCTAAATTAATTAAATCATTAGCCTCCCAATTTCCTAAAGTCGTTTTGTTGATTGTTTCTTGTACCGCACAAACTGTATGAATGTCATCAAGAATTTTGATAACGGTCAAGCAAATGCCATTGTGTGCAAGGGATTGGTCAATTTTTAATTCAGATGAAATCGTACTTTGAACTTCTAAATATACGTTCTCATGTTCTTTGTATTTGGAAATAATTTTTCCTGTGGTTTCTATAATTCCTGTAAACATGTTATTTTTTTGTGGCAATACCTGTATGAAATACAATTCCTGTATCGGTTAAAATTGTGTAAGATAATTGAATGATGGTATCGTCAATAAATCGAGTGTATCCATTTCCAGCAATGGTATCGAGCGTTCTGCAAAATAATTGACCTTTAGTGGTATTGCTGTCTAACTGAAATTTAAAAAAACGATTTGCTTTCGCTTTTAGGGTTAGGGAGTTACAAAAGCCCGTAATAATTAAATTGGTTGAGTCAATGTCATCAAATTGAATATCAAAGCTATCTTTACCCATTAGGGTTTCGTTGTCATTATAAAATGAATCTCTATAAAAATAGGTCCCATTATAAATTTGTGCAGGGAAAATACAAGTAGCATTGTCTGGTATTCCGGGGAAGTTCCAATTGTAATTAATTGCAGAAGGAATGTTGCAATAATGGTTCGTCAAACGTGGGTCTGTAAACGGATCTGGATCCTTATATTTTTTACATTGAGTGAAAAAAAACATGACCAAAGAGAATAAAATGAGATTGCGCATATTTGTACAAAAATAACGTAGGAATTCTAATAAAATTATTTTTAGAATAAATTTTGATTATTAATAATATAACTATACTTTTGCATTCCAAAATTGTATAAACAAACATGTTAATCATCGATTCAAAAGATTGCGAAAGCA
>CANHNT010000250.1 GCA_947461985.1 Bacteroidota bacterium
CATTTAGATTTTTTAATCGTTCGATATTTTCTTTTTCTATTAATAATTCTGTTCTTTCTAACCAAATTGGAGTATCAATCATGTTCGCAAAAATACTTTTTTTAGGATAAAAAAGGCATTATTAATTTGAAAAGGATTGGGTTTACTTCAATTATTTTTTAAATTCAATGATGCTTAAATCTTTTAATGTGTCATTGTCAACAGTAAATTTAATTAATGTATTTATTTTTTGCCAACCTTGTTTTCCTGCCGCACCAGGATTAATATGTAGTAAATTCAAAGTAGGATCAGGCATTATTTTTAAAATATGTGAATGACCCGTAATGAAAACATGGGGTTTGTGTTTTATAATTAATGGCTTTGATATTGCATTGTATTTGGGTGGGTAACCGCCAATATGAGTGATGAAAATAGGCACATTTTCTATGGTGAAAAATAAATGTTCGGGATACCGAACGCGAAGCTCGGCTCCATCAATATTCCCAAAAACAGCTCTCAAAGGTTTAAATTTCTCTAAAGCATCAGCTACATCAATGTTGCCAATATCACCTGCATGCCAAATTTCATCAACATCTTTGAAATGTTCAAAAACTTGGGGCGCTAAAAAACTATGCGTGTCTGAAAGAAGTCCGATTTTAACCATTAATACTAGATGTGAGAGGAGAGAAAATGAAAGTTGAGTCTTAAAATTTACCACCTTTGGAGGGGTTAGGGGTGAGTTTATAAAGCTTGAATTAAATAATAATTTTTCTTGCCTTTTTGAACTAAAAGATATTTGTCATTTAATAAAAAGCTAGTATTTATAGAAGCATTTATATCTCCATTTTTTATTTTATTCAGGCTAATTGCATTACTTTGAATCATTTTTTTAGCCTCACTTTTTGAAGGTAAAATACTTGTATTAACTAACAAATCAATTATTGAAATGCCATTTTCAAATTCAAGTTTAGCAACCTCAAATCGAGGAACACCATCCATAATATCTACTAATTCATTTTCGTTAAGAGATTTTAAGGCTTCAGAAGTATCATCACCAAAAAGTATTTTAGAAGCTTCTACAGCAAAGTCAAAATCTTTTTCAGAATGAACCATGCATGTTAATTCTTGAGCTAATCTTTTTTGTAAGGTACGTAAATGAAGCGCATCAGAGTGAATTGCTATTATTTCATCAATTTCTTCTTTTTGTAGAAAGGTAAATATTTTAATATATTTTTCGGCATCATCGTCAGTAGTATTTAACCAAAATTGATAAAAACTATAGGGGGAGGTTTTTGAGGCATCTAACCAAACATTTCCAGATTCTGTTTTTCCAAATTTTCCGCCATCCGCTTTTTTAATTAACGGTGCTGTAAAAGCAAACGCTTCACCTTGTACTTTTTTTCGAATTAATTCGGTTCCTGTAACAATGTTTCCCCATTGGTCTGAACCTCCCATCTGTAATTTAATTCCATAGGTTTGGTATAAATGATAGAAATCATATCCTTGCACTAATTGGTAAGTAAACTCTGTAAACGACATGCCTGTTTCTAATCTTTTTTTCACAGAATCTTTACTCATCATATAATTTACAGTAATATATTTTCCTACATCCCGTATAAAATCTAAAAAAGTGAAATCGTTAAACCAATCAATATTATTTACTAAAACTGCTGCGTTTTCGGCATTGCTATCAAAATCTAAAAATTTTGATAATTGTTTTTTTACACCTTGTACATTTAAATTAATTTGTTCCATTGAAAGCATGTTGCGTTCTGCCGATTTTCCAGAAGGGTCTCCCACCATGCCTGTGGCACCTCCAATTAATGCATACGGTTTATGCCCAGCTCGTTGTAAATGCATTAATAAAATAATAGGCACAAGGCTTCCAATGTGCAAAGAGTCTGAAGTAGGATCGAAACCAATATATCCTGAAACTTTTTCTTTCATCAATAACTGTTCTGTTTCCGGAATAATATCTTGCACTAGTCCTCTCCACTGTAATTCTTCAATTAAATTCTTCATGATGCAAATATGATAAATAATAACAATTTTTGTACAAAAAAAATAATTTGATAGTACTTTTTGTCCTATTTTTGATAGTCATTTGAATAAATAAATTTAACCTAATACAATAAATACTAGCAATTTCCGTTTATTGTTTTTAAACTAGAGATAAATATATGTTAAAAAAAATAGTATTATTTACGGGTTGTTTTTTCGCGTTAGTAAATATAAATGCCCAAAGAAGAAAGTATGCTAATGAATTTTTAAATATTGGAGTAGGTGCAAGAGGCTTAGGCATGTCGGGTGCACAAGCTGCAACGGTTAATGATGTGACTTCAACTTTTTGGAACCCAGCTGGTTTGATAGGCATTAACAGTGATTTTCAGGTAGGGCTAATGCACTCAGAATATTTTGGAGGAATTTCTAAATATGATTATTTAGGGACCGCTTTTCCTATGAAAAATAAAAAAGGGGTTATTGGGTTGTCATTAATTCGATTGGCAGTAGATGATATTCCATATACTTTAAATATTATTCAACCAGATGGAACAGTTGATTATTCTAAATTGAAATCGATTTCTTCATCCGATTATGCTGGGGTTATAACGTATGCTCAAAAATTAAAAATTAAACGGTTTGAGGGGAGAGAGGATGTTAATATGAACATTGGAGGTAATTTTAAAATTATTCATCGAAATGTGGGTGAACTTGCCAATGCTTGGGGTGCCGGAATAGATATTGGATTTCAAGCAAGAGTAAAAAAATGGAAAATTGGGATTAATGCAAAAGATATCACGACTACATATACTCTGTGGAATTTTAGTTTTACCGACAGGGAAAAACAAGTGTTAGCTCAAACTGGAAATGAAATAGTTTCAAAAAGTACTGAAATAAATACACCAAGATTGGTTTTAGGTTTAGGAAGATATTTTCCGATAGAATTTCGAGATTCATCTAAAAAAGCATATTTATTAGCAGAAGCAAATTTAGATGTTACGACTGATGGTAAACGATATGGAAATATATTAAATATAAATCCATTTAGTGTTGATCCTAAAATGGGATTAGAATTTGGCTATAATAATTTATTTTTTATAAGAGGCGGAATTGGTGGTTTTCAACGAGTTTTTAAGGATGAAGACACCACCAATACTCAAAAAAGAACGATGTTTCAACCAACATTTGGTGTAGGTGTGAAAATTAATCAAATAGCGATTGATTATGCTTTTTCAAG
>CANHNT010000251.1 GCA_947461985.1 Bacteroidota bacterium
AAAAAAGTATATACAACATTGTAGCAATTTAACTTTTCAAATAGAGGAATGAAATGTGCACACGTAAATGGTATTAAAAAAATCCACTCGAATTATGGAATTTACTTTCTTCCTGCTATTATTAAAAAATAATAATTTTAAATAATATTTCTTTTCTAAAATCGAAGAGTCCTGAGGCAGAGACTCTGCGACGAGGAAATTTCTGGTAGCAGTATGGACGAAATGAGGATGTTGGAGTAAACGGATTTAAATTATACTACTTATTCTGCTCCAGGATTATAATCTACTTGTTAATACTGAAAGTGGTTTTTGTGTTGGATGCTTTCCGCATGTAACGCAATGCCATTAAATGTAACAAATGAAGGTTCTCAATAATATTGAAAAGCGAAAGGTTGAACAAACTATATTTGCTAAATATAATATCAACAAGCATTCATATGAAATGGTCGAAAAAAAACTAAAAAAAACAGTTGCAATTATTGGAGGTGGTGCTGCTGCGATGATGTTGGCTTGCTCATTGGATCGTTCGAAGTTTACCGTTTCGATGTATGAAAAAAACAGGACATTGGGTCGTAAGTTTTTAGTGGCTGGTGATGGTGGTTTTAATTTAACGCATTCTGAAAACATGAATCAGTTTTTGGGGAGATACCGAAATGCTGCTTTTATAAAACCTTTTCTGAACCATTTTACGAATACCCAATTGATTGAATGGCTAGCCGAAATTGGCATTGAAACATTTGTAGGAAGTAGCAAAAGAGTGTATCCCATAAAGGGAATAAAACCGATTCAGGTTTTAAAAGCCATCGAAAAAAAAATAGCTGAAAATGAAGTCACTGTTTTTTATAAACATGAATGGACGGGTTGGAAAGGAGATGATTTATTATTTATACATGATGGCTTAACAAAGGTTATAAAGCCTGATATTACAGTGTTTGCATTGGGTGGTGCCAGTTGGAAAGTTACGGGAAGTGATGGTCGTTGGATTGATTTATTTGCCCATAAAGGAATTGCCACCGTGCCGTTTTCGCCCTCTAATTGTGCTTTTAAAGTAGATTGGAAACCTGAATTCATCAAAGATCATCATGGCAATGCATTAAAAAATGCAGCGTTTCGTTGTGATGATAAAACGCAAAAAGGAGAAGCCATTATCACTCATTTTGGAATAGAGGGCAGTGGGGTTTATCCGTTAAGTGAAAACATAAGAAAGCAATTAACAGCTCATCAAAAAGCCATCCTGTATGTTGATTTTAAATTGGAGCATACGGAAAATGAATTGGTTGATATACTCAAAAATGAACCTAAATTATCGATCAAAGATGTTTTATTGAAACGAATTAAACTTTCTAAAACGCAATTCGAATTAATTAAAAATTATACCACCAAAGAGGAATATCATTCGCCCCAATTTATAGCCAATTGCATTAAACATTTTCCAGTACACATTGTTGGTTTAGGGGATATTGATGCAGCCATTTCGACTACTGGAGGCATTGCATTGACAGCAGTTACATCGAATTTAGCCTGTAAAAATATTGCAAACACGTATTTTATGGGCGAAATGCTCGATTGGGATGCACCCACAGGTGGTTATTTGCTGCAAGCTTGTTTTAGTATGGGTAAGTATTTGGCAAGTCATTTGAATGAAGACGAAAGTTAGTGGTCAACGGCATACTATAAAGCGATTGTTTTCGAACAGAAATCCTCAAAAAAACAATTACAAATTCCATTTCAAACTTAAATAGGTAGTAATATTGCCAAATGGAAATCATGATTTGTAATGTTTCAATTTCAAACGTTTTTAATGAGCCTTCTCATAAAGGAGAATTGCACACGCAAGTTCTTTTTGGCGAAATTGTTATGGTTTTAGAAACAGGAAATGAACATTGGATAAAAATTCAAACAGCTAATAAAGAAGATATTGGGTGGGTTTTAGCAACTCAATTTGAATGCATTGCTGAAATTCCTAAACGAATTTTAGTGAAAAATAATGATTTGTATTTAAGAAAAAATCAAATTCAAATTCCATTATTTGCTGGTTCTTATATTTTGCACGAAGAGTCGTTTACAATTAACAGCCATCAATATTGGGTACTCAAAAATGGTTTTGATGATTTTAAATTTGATAAAACAACTTTTGTAAAATCATTTTTATATGCTCCTTATGTATGGGGTGGAGTAACGATTTCTGGTATTGATTGCTCGGGTTTAAGCAAAGCTTTTTACAAACAGTTTGGAGTTTATTTGCCTCATTTGGCATCAAAACAAATGGAATTGGGCGAAGTGGTTGACTTTTTGCAAGGTGCACAATTAGGTGATTTGGCGTTTTTTATGGACAAAGAAAACGAAATTAATCATGTGGGCATTTTAATATCACCAACTGAAATATTGCACGCATCATCAAGCAATGGAGGGGTAGATATTGATTTTATAGACCAAGAAGGCATCATCAACAGAAAAACAAGAAAGAGAACGCATTCCTTAAGAGTGGTGAAAAGAATTATGCTTTAAAGGACATTATTTTTTGCAATTCTGCTGCTTTTTCCTCCTCATCTGTTATTGAATAAACTTGAGACAAGGCCTCTAATTGATTATAAATATTTTGATGACTACTGAGTGGCAAGTAGGTATACTCATCTGTTTTTAAGTTGTATTTTTTCAAATAAACATCCACATCATTTTGGGTATAAATATTGCCGTTATTCGGATCAATAAAAAATTGAATTTTTAATGTAGTTTCTTCTTTTTTGAAAAAATCAAATTGGGTACTGAAATAAGCTAATAAAAATTGTTTTGGCAATTGAATGGCAAATACTGGAATGTCCAATTTGTCGCAAATAATTTGATATAAAATACCTAAAGAGTAATTATTCCCGTTTCGTGTATCCAATACTTCATTGATAAAATAATGCGAAGGTTTATTGGCCTCTAAATCGAAGCCCGTAAATTTATACATGCTGTAAAAAATACTATTAATTACATTTATTTGTTCAAGAGGCGTTAAGTAATTATTGACTTCTAACCAACAGCTTTGATAAATCGATTTAATTGTTTTATGAATTTGTTCATTGTCAAAATCGGCGTATAAATAGGCTGTGAGCAACATAGAACCATCTAAAAGACTTCCATTTTGGTCATTAAACCATTTTTTAAAACGAATTAAAATATCTTTGTAATTTACATCATGTATTAAATGTTCAATTTTTTCATGCACTTCAAT
>CANHNT010000252.1 GCA_947461985.1 Bacteroidota bacterium
ACCAATTACTCGGCTACAAATTATAGCTACAGACAACGGAACGATTATCAAAACCCTTAGCAAACCTAGACGAATTGATGTAGGGGGGCCGCTTATGCTAATGATTTTTGTCATTTTCTCGTTAGTTGCAGCAATTTTATTGTATTTATTTGGAGGAGAAAGTTATCATTCTACATCATATATTTTAGCTGGAATTGGGGTTGCGGTTATGTTGCTATTAACCTATAGGCTTCAACAAGGATATTATGATTACGTACGAAAAATAAACAGATGGATAAAAAGCCATGCGTAATTATTAATATTGTAAGTCAACAAATTAAGCTAGTTGACCAATAAATAAGGGTCCAATAACTTTTTAGTGATTTATAAATTGATAAATGGATAGATTATTAATTTGACTTATTTTTTTAAAATAGGCATTATCAGGTTCGTGCGTTACCGTATTGTTTTCGGCTTCAAAAAAATAATATTGCACACCATATCGTTTCATTTCAGCAATCAACTCTTGCTCACTGTAATTGATTTTTTCGATTGTATAAAAAGACGATTTAGTTAAATAGGCAATTACCCACATTTTGCCAGCATCTGTAACATTTGCCGCAAATTTTCCGTGCCATTTTAGTTGATTCAATTGTGCTGCTGTTTCAAATAAATCTTTATTTTTTTGACGCAGAGAAAACGTGTTTTTTATAGGAAAAAATACAAATGAAAAAGCAACCAACACATTAAGAAATAGCTTTTGTTGTTTGCTAAGTTGTTTAAATTGAATAATTATTTGTTGTACTAATATCCATAATAAAATTCCATTTGCCCATATATAACGGGTTTCTATATGCATTAATAAATAGCCCAAAGGAAGTATCAATATGGTCATGATGATAAGCTGCATCATAAAATCAGTTTCGAAAAAAGGTTCTTTTTTGTTTTTAAAAAAATAGTACCCCCCAAAACACAAAATGGCAAATGCAAAAAAAGTGACCTCATGAAAACAGCTGACCGCCTCAATGCAAGAGTGAACAACCCTTGCCAACCATTTTACAAAATGTGTAACAGATGAAAAAGGAGTGCTTAAGTTTTGTTGAGTAAGGTAAGGATCTTCCCAAAATGAAGGAGAATCGTTATAAGTTGGAGGGATCATTAGGGTGTAAGTAGGCTTAAATGTTTTACCCGAATTAATGTTCCAGCTCATATTCATTTTGCCCGACTGTCCAATAAAATTCCATTCCTTATACTTCGTGTGTAACACATAATTCCATGGGAAAATAATAATGAAGATGGTGACAAAAGCAATCAATATATTTTTTACAGATTGTGCCAACGTGGTTTGGCGTTGGTAAAATGCCCAAGTAGCTATTGCCACAAAATGAATTAAAAAGAAAAATAAACTATACGCCTTCGCATAATACGCAATGCCCATTAGAACGGAAGCGATGATGACTTTAGTTATTGATTTAAAAAAATCTGGAGTAGTAAATAGCAATATATAGCCCAATAAAAAAACAAGTTGCAATACATCACCAAACATTTGAAAGTACACTTGATAAGCTAGTACAATTGGAAAAACAATTGCAAATAAATAGGTTGCCGTTTTGTTTTTCACAAATCGAGTTGTTAAGAAAAAAGAAAGTAGCAACACAATTGCACCGATAAAACAATTCAGTGCCTTTGCAATTGCCCAACTATCAAAACCTGATTTAATAAAAGGTGCAATCATCCAACCATTTAACGGGCTCCATAAGCCATTTATAGATTGAAAATATTGTCCTTTAGCTAATCGTTCTGCAAGGGTTAAGTAGGCAACACAATCGCTGTCTAACATATACCCCAATACGGGATTGAGTAATAACCATAGCACCCAATAAAATGCCAAAGAAAAAGTGAGAATAATATTATGCTGATAATTCTTCATATAGACCTCTAAAATACAGAAATGATTTCAACATTCGGCTTCCATACCAACTAAATAATTCGCCATCGACTAAAATAATTTTAGTGTTCGGTAATTGCATTTGCCATTCATGAATATGTTTATCTGCAAAAGGGAAAGGCTCACTCGAAAGCATAATAACTGCTGGATTTAATAATATTATTTCTTCTAACGTCATCATCGGATAACGATTTTGTTTCACCAAATTATTAAACCCTGCCTCAAGCATCATGTCATTTATAAAAGTATCATTGCCTGCTACCATATACGGATTTTGCCAAATTAAATACAACGCATCTATTTTATTTTTATTAGCGGAATGATGAATCGCCATCTCTGCCTTGATTGCATTTACGATTTCAATTGATTTTTGTTGACAATAAACCAACTTGCCAATATCCTCAATCATCATCAATGCTTCATTGATAGTGGCTATTTCACTGACATAAACAGTAAACTCTTTTTGTAATTCTTCTATTTCTTCTTTTAAATTTTCTTCTTTATTGGCTAATATCAAATCAGGATTTAACGTTCGAATTAAATCAAGTTTTAATGTTTTGGTACCTCCTACTCTTCTTTTTCTTCGAAACCATTCGTCAGGATGAATACAAAATTTAGTAATTCCTATAACCTCCTCTCTCAATCCTAAATCAAATAACAACTCGGTTTGAGAAGGAACCAAGGATATAATTCGGGTTGGCTTATTTAGATTCATGCAAAGGACTTTTAAAAATT
This sequence comes from Bacteroidota bacterium, assembly GCA_947461985.1. GTDB lineage: Bacteria > Bacteroidota > Bacteroidia > Chitinophagales > Chitinophagaceae > OLB11. The sequence goes on from CANHNT010000252.1 coordinate 2,663, forward strand.
AAATTATAAAGCAAAGCAATGATGGCGATAAAAATTAAATTAGCAGGGAACAACACATCGCCTAATACTTGCCCTAAAGCAGATTTGCTTAAAAATAATTTAGCGCCAATTTCTAATAAGGACACTAATAAATAAGCTAACGAAATAATTCTACTTTTTTTGCAAACACCTACCCATAAAAGCGTATAGACTAAATACCCGAACGGAACTAAATGATAATTTGTCCAACCAGTATAATCGGTAAACAAGCTGTAAAAACTCATTAATGTAATAAAAATATGAAAAACTAAAATCCCAATTAGGATATAAGAAGTGTATGATTTCAAAGTAAAAAATTTAAGCGCAAATATAGTTTAGAAAAAATGAACCTATTTTAGATTTATCAAATCGTTGGTTTTTATACATTTCCTATTAATTTATGGCTATATCCCCTAAAAATTTTATAATATTGTAATCTCAAAACAAGGAATGGCACTAACTCCTAAAATATCGCTCGATAATAATATTCATATCATTCAAAATGATATTGAATTAG
>CANHNT010000253.1 GCA_947461985.1 Bacteroidota bacterium
AGAATATGCTGGTTCAAAAATTACAGTCAATGTGATTGCACCATCCTTAACAGACACTCCTTTGGCTTCTATGTTGTTGAGCACAGACGAAAAAAAGGAAGCCTCTAATAAACGCCATCCTTTGCAACGCATTGGAAATCCTCATGAAATTTCTAAATTAGTTTCTTTTTTATTAAGTGAGGATGCGTCTTGGATGACAGGACAAATTATTGGCATAGACGGAGGAATGGGGAGTTTGAAAGTATAACTATTGTTATTGCAACGTAGAAAAATAATTGGCCGCTACAAAACCACAAGTCCAAGCATTTTGAAAATTAAAACCACCTGTTACGCCATCAATATTTAATATTTCGCCACCAAAAAATAAATGAGGAACCAATTTGCTTTGCATCGTATCAGCATCTACTTCATCTAATTTAATTCCTCCACTGGTCACAAATTCTTCTCTAAAAGTAGTTTTACCATTCACTATTAATTCGTGTGTAGTGAGCGTGTTGATGAGTTTATTTTGTTCTTTGGATGGGAGCTCACTCCATTTTATTTCAGGATTTAGTTGGCATGTTTGCAAAATAAAATCCCACAAACGAGTTGGTAATCCAAACGGATTTTTATTTTTTAGTTGCAAATGACTTTGTTTATTTCTCATATCATTCCAATTATTTCTCACTTCATTTTCATTAATGCCTAACCAATTAATGAGTATCGAAAAATTGTAATTTTTTTGTTTCAATTCGATAGCCCCCCATGCCGATAAACGTAAAATAGCAGGGCCACTCAAGCCCCAATGAGTGACCAAAACAGGACCTTGTTCTTGTAGTTTTGAACCTACAATTTTTACGATTGCATTTTCTACAACAACTCCCATTAAATCATTTAAAGGATGTTTAGGAATGTTGAATGTAAACAAAGAGGGTACAGGTGTTTCAATAGTATGTCCGAGTTTTTTCAACCAATCGTATTGTTCAATTTTAGGGAAACCACCACTGGCGACATACAAATAATCGGCAGTAATTGGTTGTCCATTTTTAGTTTCTAATATAAATTGTGCATTGATTTTTTCTACCGATATAATTTCTGTTTGAAGTTTTAATTCTATTTTATATTTGGAAACCTCATTTAACAAACAATCAATAATACTTTGCGATGAATCTGAAACAGGAAATACCCTGCCATCTATTTCAGTTTTGAGTTTCACCCCCCGTTCTTCAAACCAATTTATTGTATCGGTGGTTGTAAATTGCTTGAACGTTTTTTTTAAAAAATTTTTACCTCTAGGGTATTTTTGAACTAACAAAGAAGTTTGTGAAACAGCATTGGTAACATTACAGCGACCACCTCCACTTACCTTTACTTTTTGCAACACTTTCGATTGTTTTTCTACAATCATAATTTTTAAATTCGGATTTAATTTAGCTGCGTTCACTGCACAAAAAAAACCTGATGCGCCACCCCCTATAATAATTAATTGTTTTTGCATTTTTATAAATTAGTAATCTATATTATTGTTTTCGTTACCTTACTGAAATATCCCAATTGTGTAACCAATTCGTACACCATAAACTAGGGTTTTAAATTTAAAAAAGCTGCTCAATTGAGCAGCTTTTTTAAATTAATATTTTAATATTTACTTTTTCTTGTTGCCTTGAAATCGATTACCTGATGGACCTTTTAATGAAGGACTACCTAATCTATCCATACAACAACGGAAACCAATTGTAGAACTTGTATGACTAGCCTGTAAGAAACGACGAGTACCTGGACTTAACCAATACGCTCTGTCATTCCAACTACCACCTTTATAAACATGCGCATCATCATTTACTAAAGTAGTTCTGCCATAATCATAAGTAGCACCACTTGTAGAATCGCCATCTTCGTAATTAATGACATTTGAACCACGATAATTTATATTTTTTTCTGCTAATTCTTCTTGCGTAACTGCACGTTTAGGGATTCTACCCAAACTGTCTTTTTCTTCTAATGAATAATCATCTAATGTTTTAAATGTTTCGAAAACATTTCCTCTAAAAGGCCTAAAATCAGAAGCATCCATTGGTGTATTGGGTCTATAAACATCTAAAACCCACTCACTCACATTACCAGCCATATTATATAATCCAAAAGCATTTGGTTTATAAGCGTATATGTCTGCTGGAATATCTGCATTGTCATTTAATCCACCGGCAACACCCATCGCATCACCTTGTCCTCTGCGGAAATTAGCTAATTGTTGTCCTTGATAAGCATTTCTTGCTCCTTCACGAGTACTTAAATTATCACCCCAAGGATATACTTGTCTGTCTGTAACAACTTCTTCTCCACGACGACGTTTGCTGTCTGGCTCAGGGTTTCTTCCTATATAAGCAAGCGCTGCATATTCCCATTCTGCTTCTGTTGGTAAACGATAATCGGCAGTTAATATACCATCTTCGTAACGAACATTTCTTTTACCAACTCCTGTAGGATCTAAATCTTTTTTCTTGATACCAACTGCACCTTCATATTGTCCAGCAACATAAGTTTTAGTAGAAAAATTATCTTCAGATACTTGGAACGCATTCTTTTTTAAGAATCCTTTTTGAATTAAAATCATTTCATTTACACGGTCCGTTCTCCATTTGCAATATTGGTTAGCTTGATTCCAACTAACTCCTACAACAGGATAATAGTTATAAGCAGCATGACGGAAATAAAACTCAACTTGAGGTTCATTATATTGCAAAGCTCTTCTCCAAGATTGTGAATCTGGCAGTGCTTTTTGATACACGTCTGGGTAATCATTACCATAAACACGAGCAACCCAATGTAAATACTCACGATAGTGAACATTTGCTACTTCAGTTTCATCCATGTAAAAAGAAGAAACAGAAACAGTTTTCGGCTGATTATTATTTTCATATGTTAAATCTTCTTCCGTTTGTCCCATAGTAAATCTACCACCTTCAATAAAGGCTAAGCCGGGGCCAATGTATTGTCCTTCGTATAAAGGCACATCATATCCTCCTAATTTGGAATCGTTAAAATTCCAACCCGTTTTTGATGATACTAAATTGCTAGACTTATTACCTCCACAAGAGGATAACAATGTTAAAGCTGTAACCAATACCAATCCGTTTAATCCTAATAATCTTTTCATTTTAATTATTAACTTTTTTAAGTAAAGCAAATATACTTCTATTTTTATTTATAA
>CANHNT010000254.1 GCA_947461985.1 Bacteroidota bacterium
ATTCATTCAATTTTTATTGTTTTTGGTTTTGGCATTCAATGTAAATATTTCATTGGCACAAACCGAGGATTCGTTTGGAGATACCACTTCGTTAGAAAATGAATTAAGCTCCGACTCTACAACAAACGAAGAAGTTGAGGAAGATGAAAACGAAGTTGAAACCGAAGATGAAGTTGTACTTATAGACACAACATATTTTAGAACCATCGATTCATCACAATGGCAAATTTATAAAAATGATAAAGCATTTACTTATAAAATAGAGAAACAAAAACCTATCAAAAGACCCAATTTGTCTTTTTTAAAATGGATTTTTAAAATTTTAAGTTTCGGTGTTTTAAAATTTATTTTGTATGCGTTAGTAGCCATTGCCATTTTTTATATCCTCTACACGATTATCATTCAATCTGAATTTAATTATTTTATACGGCGAAAAAATACATCAAAAGCTGAAACTGCTTCATGGGAAAACGTAGCAGATTTTACGGATTGGGATATTGCTCTACAAAAAGCACTCGACATTCCCGACTATCGTTTAGCAACTCGTATAATGTATTTAGAAACCCTACAAACATTGCATTTAGCTCAACTCATAAAATATGAACAAGAAAAAACAAATTGGGAATATGTGACTGAACTAGGAGATACTACCTTCAAAAAACCGTTCACCCTTTTTACAAAATATTTTGATTATGTATGGTATGGAAATTTCGTAATGACCAATGAAAATTTTGAAGAAATAAAAAACATCTACACCCTAATAAAACAATCAGCAAAATTTCAATGATAAAAAAAGGCGCCATATTATTATTGTTATTGGTACTGTTTTTTTCTTGCAGTCAAGAAAAAAAAACCAACTGGAGCATTGCGCTAGATAGTAAAAGCAAAGATCCCTATGGCTGTTATATTGCCTATAATTCCCTTTCATCTATTTTTCCAAATTCTGATATTTATACTGGTACTAATTTTATAACACATATTGACGACATCGTAAACCAAACCGAAAGCTTTTCACCTAAAAATAATTTAACGATTTTTGTTACTCAAAATTTTATTTTAAAAGAAGAGGAATTCGATAAGGTACAATCGTACCTAGCCATGGGAAATTATTTATTAGTGCTCTCTAACAACTACAGTAAAAATATCAGCACTTATTTTCAGGTTACTGAAATGCCTATTTTTGAAAATCAATTTTCAAGTACAATTTATCAGCCCGATACCAACAACTTCTCCATTCGATTTAATAAAAAATACGAAAGTTATCAGTTCATTGGTCGATTTAATGAATTTGTTTTTGAGAGAGATACCCTCTACTCCGACTCATTAAATACAGTAGGATATGCAGGTAATGAACATTTGCCCAATATAATCAGAAGTGGAAATTTTATCATTGCTCGAAATCCTTTAGCATTTACAAATCATTTTTTATTACAAAAAAACAACAGAGAATATTACGAAAAATTACTTTCTTATTTTCCATTGCAAACTAAAACAGTTACTTTTTTTAGCAAAAAGAAATTTGGCAATGCCGAATCAGACAGCGAAATCAGTAAATTATTGCAAATACCAGCCATTCGATATGCTTTTTTAATTTTCATAGCGTTGCTTATTATTTACACATTATTTGAAAGCAAACGCCGTCAAAAAATAATTCCGATACTCCCAATAAACACCAATTCATCTTTAGAATTTGCCGAAACCATAGGCATGCTTTATTACAACAAAAAAGACAACTCCAATTTAGCCGAAAAAATGATATCTTATTATTTAGAACACTTACGCTCAAAGTATAACATTAAGACCAACGAACTCAATGATGCTTTTGCTGTCGTATTAGCTCGTAAATTAAATCATCCTGAAGCAGTCGCCAAAGCTTTTGTTGGCTATTTAAATTATATTCGCTCCACAAATGAAGTGAGTGACAATGACATTCAACATTTATATCATCAATTAAAAAAATTAGTATAACACATGGAAAATATGCCTTTCGAAAATCGAATCAATATTAATCTAATCAGTGACACAATGGACGCTGTAAAATCTGAAATCGGCAAAGTAGTAGTTGGACAGCATGAAGCAATCGAATTAATGCTTACAGCCATTTTAGCAGATGGTCACATGCTACTAGAAGGTGTTCCTGGTGTGGCAAAAACATTGACTGCAAAATTGATTGCTAAGTCGATAGATGTAGATTTTTCGAGAGTACAATTTACGCCCGATTTAATGCCGAGTGATGTGATGGGAACCAATGTTTTCAATCCACAAAAAGTAAGTTTTGAATTCAAAAAAGGACCCATTTTTAGTAACCTTGTTTTAATTGACGAAATCAACCGTGCACCAGCAAAAACGCAAGCAGCCTTGTTTGAAGTCATGGAAGAAAAAACAATAACGGTTGATGGTATCAGTTATCCATTAGAACCTCCATTTATTGTCATTGCTACTCAAAATCCTGTGGAGCACGAAGGTACTTATCAATTACCTGAAGCACAGCTCGATCGTTTTATGTTTAAAATAATTATCGATTATCCTTCACAAGAACATGAAATTGAAGTTTTGCAACGACATCAAAATAACCATAACATGCACCAATTAATTCACTTGGTTCATAAAATATTGGATGCAGCAAAACTCACAGAACTTCGTTCATTGGTTTCTCAAGTAAATGTTGAAAATAAATTATTGCATTTTATTACTCAAATCGTGCATCAAACAAGAAACAATAATGGCCTATTATTGGGGGCATCTCCACGAGCATCCATTGCTATTTTAAATGCAGCAAAAGCCCTTGCTACGTTAAGAGGGAGAGATTTTGTAACACCCGAAGACATTATTTATGTAGCAACTCCTGCACTGCGTCATCGTATTTCGTTAAGTGCCGAAAAAGAAATGGATGGAACTACCACAGACGACATCATCCATGATATCATCAAAGGAATAGAAATTCCAAGATAATATTTTTTTCGGTCATCAATTTTGCAAAGTCCATTTTACTTTCAACTATTTTGTAGCATTTTAAGGCACAAAAAATAATCTTTATAATGACTAAAAATCAGATTGCAGACATCCAATTTCTGACATCTGACATCTTTCACTATCTTTGCGACCTTATTTTTTATAGATTATGTTTAGAACACAAACTTGTGGCGAATTGAGAGCAAACCATATTGGGCAAAAAGTAAC
>CANHNT010000255.1 GCA_947461985.1 Bacteroidota bacterium
ATTAAATCATGATAGCCAAACGTAGTTCCTCTTTCTGTCAACATCACTTTTTCATTGCCTTGAGATTCTATTTTTTCTTTGGCAAATTGCATGCCATCAGGCGAAAGAAATTGTCCTTTTTTGATGTTCACTACTTTGCCAGTTTGCGCTGCTGCTACCAACAACGACGTTTGACGACACAAAAAAGCTGGTATTTGCAACACATCCACATAGTTGGCAGCCATGATCGCATCGGCTTCTGTGTGAATGTCGGTTACTAATGGAATATTATATTTTTGTTTTACCTCTGCCAATAACTCCAATGCTTTTTCATTTCCAATGCCGGTAAATGAATTCACACTGCTTCGGTTTGCTTTCGTATAGGATGATTTAAATACCAATGGAATTTTTAATTCCGTACATACTTCTACCAACGTTTCTGCTGTTTCCATTAACACAGCACGGCTTTCAACCACACATGGACCAGCCAACACAAAAAAGTTTTCGGCATTATAATTATCTGCAAATAAATCTTGAAGGAATTTCATGTTGCAAATATAGAAATGAGTTTTTAGTTTTTAACTTTTAGTTTTAACCACATACTGTGCAGTTTAAAATTTATAGCCAAAATAACACGTATTATTTTCTTCCATCTTTTATTGCATATGCAAAGCCTACGCCAAATATCAACGTAATCAATGCGGCAAAATAGGGTATTAAATTAATCATTTTTCGAATTATTTATAAGTTTCAAATAAATACCAAATGCTAATATAGACGGAACCCAAATTCCAATGAAAGTTCCATCTGATTTTTCACCTTGAAAATAAAGAACTTCTGAAAATATTAATGACAATAGCGCTGCTATAAATAAGAGTTTATCTGTTGTTGTAAATTTTTTTAACATATACTTTTTAATTTTGATTGTAATATAAAGAACAAATTTTGCTAAATTTAATTATGATTACTAATTATACCGATTATTAATCTATAGTGTATCTTAAAAAAAATGATGGGTATATAAAAAGAAAATTTTAAGGTAACCAATTTTATACTTTTGATGAAATAGAGATTTAAAAAAAATTATTTAGTTGTACTTTTGAAAAAAAATAATTCATGCTTAAAGTTGGCATTACAGGAGGAATAGGCAGTGGCAAAACTACTGTTTGTAAAATATTTCAAACATTGGGTATTCCTATTTATTATGCCGATGATGAAGCTAAAAAATTATATGATACGGATGCAGAAATGAAACAAGAAATCATTGCTCATTTTGGTGAAGGGGTTTATAAAAATAATTATTTTGATAAAGATGCCCTGCGTGAAATTGTGTTTAATGATATTGGAAAATTAAAATTACTCAACAGCATTGTGCACCCAAGAGTAAAAAAACAGGCCGATGAATGGATGCAAAAACAAACCGCACCCTATGCGATTAAAGAAGCTGCATTGATGATAGAGAGCGCCTCCAATCTTTCGTTGGATAAATTAATATTGGTTTCTTGCCCTTTAGACAAACGAATTGTTCGTGTTATTAAGCGTGACCACACTTCGCATGACGAGGCTATGAATCGTGCGAACAAACAAACCACTGACGAAGAAAAAAGAAAATTTTGCGATTACGAAATCATCAACGATGATGAGCATTTAGTAATTCCTCAAGTATTGAAATTGCATGAAGAGCTTTTGAAAAGATGCCAGATGCCGGTTGTCGGATGTCAGGTTGACGATTTAAAAAAATAATTATTCCCAATTTAAATATAGATGAAACTCCCGACAACTAACATCCGACATCTGACATCGCTTTTGCTTTTTTTGCTCATTAGTTGCAATCAACTCGACGAACAAACTAAAAAGGAAATTAAAAAACAAGCGAAAAAAGCAGGCAAAGAAATCATAGGAGCGATTAATAACAGTGCTGCAAATGAAGACTTTATTTATTATACAGTCGATTCGAAAAAAGAAGAAATTAAACTCTTTTGGAAAGACACCCACGATAGCATCATTGGGAGTTTAGGCTATTTAAAAAAGGTGTGTGCTCAACAAAATCAACAACTACTTTTTGCTTGCAATGGAGGAATGTATATGGAAGACCAATCGCCATTGGGTTGGTTTGTGCATAAAGGCAACCCAATTACATCGCTCAATACTCGAAAAGGAAAAGGCAATTTTTACCTGCACCCCAACGGTGTTTTTATCATCACAAAAAATAAAAAAGCCATTATAACAACCACTGCACATGCGAACCAATATGCAAACGAGGCTTTTTATGCCACTCAAAGTGGGCCCATGCTCATTCATGAAGGCAACATAAATTCGTTGTTTGAAAAAGAAAGTATGAACCTAAATATTCGCAATGGTGTGGGCATCGATAGCAATGGAAATGTATTATTTTCGATGAGCGCACAGCCTATTAATTTTTACCACTTCGCCAAATTCTATAAAGACCATGGCTGCAAAGAAGCCCTTTATTTAGATGGTTTTGTGAGTCGGTTTTATGCGCCCTCTCAAAACTTCATTCAAACCGATGGCGGCTTTGGGGTGATGATAGGAGTTGTGGGCAAATAGATGTCGGATGCTAGATGACAGATGTCGGGATAAATTATGAATGTTTACAAAAATCAATTTGAAAAATTATTTTATAATTCCCTAATTTTGAAATCAATAAAAAACTGACATTTGACATCTGTCATCTGCATACACTCTATATGTTTGAACAATTCATTTACCCCACCGAACACGAACCACAGGTTTTAGACCAAATGCTGGCTATTGGTTGGTACAGAATGGGGCAATCTTTATTCACAACTAATTTTGTAACGTTTCAACGACGCATTTACAGAACCATTTGGTTACGCAATCGACTCAAAGATTATGTGCATACCAAAACCTACCACAACCTCAAAAAACGAAATAAAGATTTTCGCATCGAACTTAAAAAGTTTGCCATTGACGAAGCCCACGAACAATTGTTTCAAACCTACAGAGAAGCCATGCCCTTTAGAACTTCTACTTCCTTAACGAATTTGATGTTGATGGGCTTTTTTGGCACTCAAAAAGAGGATATTTTTAATACTTATGAAATTAATTTATATGATCAAAACGAACTCATTGCTTGCAGCTATTTTGATGTAGGTCACAAAAGTGCCGAAGGAATTTCATCCTATTATCATCCC
>CANHNT010000256.1 GCA_947461985.1 Bacteroidota bacterium
AATATAATGTGTTCGCATATTGCATTTGATCATCAGCTGTTTTATCTGATAATTCTAAATATTTTTCAATATTTTCTTTTGATATTTTATATTTTTTGATTCTATAATAAGCATCAGCCAATGATTTGTATGGCAATGGATTTTTAGAATCTAACTCAGACGCACGAGCATATTTTGCCAAAGCACTGTCATATATTTTTGCAGCATACCATAAATTACCCATTTTTTGATTCGCAATTGATTTCGTATTTTCAAACGTTTCTGCGTATTCATAATTGGTCATGGCATCACCTCCTCCACCTTGTATTTTTCTGAAAGCATCGCCTAAGGCAATATGCAAATCACCTGTACGCTCTACAAGCATTGCTTTTTTGTACCAATCAATAGCCACATTGGGATCACTTCCTTCAGAATAGGTAATTGCATCCGCTGCTAAACGCAGTGGGTTGCTATCTTTCTTTTTAGCCTTGGCAGATACTTTTTGCAAAATAGCCATTGCCTCTTGCGGTTTTTTTTCTGCAAAATAAATTCGAGCTAATCCAGCATTGTTTGCATTGTCTTCAGGGTATTTTTGAAATATAGCTTTCGCTTCATTGTTTTTTTCTAATGCAATTTCTGCTAGTCCTAAATAATAGTTTGCCATTGCATCTGTTGCCGATAGTGATTCTAAAATTTTCTTAGCACTTTCAAATCGATCATATTTATACATTTGAATTCCTTCTTCTTTTGTTTGTGCATTTGAAACAAATGACATGGCAACAAAAGCAATCATAATTATTCTTTTCATTCCTAAATTTTTATTTTTTATTTTTTACGTATGTATTTATTTGATGTACATTTTTCGTTTTAGTTAATTGATATTATTTCAATTCTCTTTAATTTAACAATTTGTCAGCTTAATGTACATTCGCCTCTCTTAATAAAACATTTACCCGAAGTGGAAACATTTTGGCTTGTTTAAAAACCAGTTGTCCATCTTTACATAAATAATTTACTAAACCCGTTCCTAAACCAGCCCATGTTTCTTTTGAAATAAAATATAAATTTCGAGTACAAGGATAATCTTTCAAACCAATGTATGCTTGATAAGGTTTAATGTAATCCAATGAGGAATCCGTATCGCCCCAAATGCCTGCAACATTAATTTTACTTAAAAAAGTTTCGGTTGTAGAGTCGCTGTAATCTGCTACCCAACTCACTCCTACTATTCCAATTGCATTGTTATTTTTAGAAACATAGTTAATCACTTCTTCGCTTGTTTTAGTAGCAAATACATTACCAGCAATTTTTTTCCCGTTTAAAATTGAGTCTGTAATATATCGAACAGTACTTGAAGCTTGATTATCAAAAACGATTTGATATTTTTTTTGTGTACTGTCTCCAAGCAATATTTTTCGCAAATCAGCAATTTTAAAAACAGGGTTTTGATTGGCTTTTGATGTTATAAAAGCAACAGCATCTCTAGCCATTGGCATGCTTTTAGTAATAAATTTTTTACTTTCGCCATACGCTTTTTCTTCGTTGGTTAAATCTCTCGTTACAAACACTACTCTGGTAGAATCTTCTAAAAATGTTTTAATACATTCTGCTTCTGGCTTGTATTCCGCTACTATTTTAGCGTCAGGATAACGAGATGTAAAAATTTTAATTTGTTGTTCCATTACTGGTTTGTAAGTCTCATCAATTAATACTTTAATGCTGCCACTCGTTTGGTTGTCTAATACTTTTTCATTTTCGCAAGAATTTAAAAAAGTAAAAGGCAAAATAGCCATTAATAGTATCCGATATTTTTTGATTTTTTGATTCATCTTGTAAATTTTAGTTGGTTATTAGTTATTTTTCATATTTTGAAAACGCAAAATTCGTGTATTTATTATTATATGTTGTGTTAATTAATCTATAAATCCTTTTTCTCTCATCCAATCATCATTGTACATTTTTCCAATATAACGACTGCCATGATCATGTAAAACCACGACTACTAAATCATCTTTGGTAAATTTATCTTTCATTTGAACTAACCCTTGCACAGCAGCACCGCAAGATGAACCACAAAACAATCCTTCTTCTTGAGCTAAACGACGACACATCAACATTGATTCTTTATCGAAAATAGTTTCAATGTGATCAATGTAATTTTTATCATAATTTTCTGGGATAAAATCTTCACCCATACCTTCAACAGCATATACCTTTGCTAATTCAGGTTTAATTTCGCCTGTATCAAACCAATGTTTTAAAATTGAACCATCTGGATCAATTCCAATAATTTGGACATTTGGATTTTGTTCTTTTAAATACATACCCGTTCCTACTAAAGTGCCACCCGTTCCTGTTGACGCAATATAGTGTGTAATTTTACCGTCTGTTTGATTCCATAACTCAGGGCCAGTAGACATATAATGAGCTTCTCTATTTGATAGATTATTATATTGATCAGGATTCCAACCATTTCTTTCCTTCGCAATTCTAGCTGCTACTGAGTAATAGGAACGTGGGTCTTCTGGTTCTACATTGGTAGGACAAACATGCACTTCTGCTCCCATCGCTCGTAAAATATCTACTTTTTCTTTACTCATTTTATCGGCCAATGTAAATACGCATTTATAACCCCTTGTGATGGCAACCAATGCTAAGCCCATTCCTGTGTTTCCACTGGTACATTCTACAATGGTTCCTCCTGGTTGTAAAGCACCTGATTTTTCAGCATTTACGATTAAATTTAAAGCAATTCTGTCTTTAATGCTATTACCAGGATTAAAATACTCAACCTTCGCATAAACTGGGCAGGGAAAATCTTTAGTAATACTATTCAATCGAATTAATGGCGTATTCCCAATGGCATCTACAATATTGTCGAAAACTCTTTTTTGTTTATTCATGTTGCAAATATAATAAATTAGAGATATAGATTGACTATTTAAGGGTTCCAACTTTTTCCCCAATTTGCGTATAATCGATTGGTGGAAATTATAATTTAGGTACTCTTTATTTTTTATTTTGTTATTTACCAATAAACAAGCAAATTTGCAGACTATTTTATGAAGCCAATACAGGATTTACTTCCAGAACTTAATGTTCCAAAAAAAATTGTGATTACGCATCACTACAATCCTGACGCAGATGCACTGGGCTCAACATTGGG
>CANHNT010000257.1 GCA_947461985.1 Bacteroidota bacterium
CTTGCAATTATTAGGCAAAAAATCGGCTGCACATCCTGCAGTAAAATTTATTGGATGGTTTGAAAAAATTGGCTACAAAAAAGCAGATGTAGTGGTTTCATTATTACCCAATGCACATGAACATTTTAATGAAGTCGCTCAAAAAAATGTCGAATTTGCATACATCCCAAATGGAATTGATGTGACTCAATTAAAAAATGAATCTATCCAAGAAGAATTAAAAAATAATCTTCCAAAAGATAAATTTGTAATTGGTTATGCAGGCACTTTAGGGCTTGCCAATGCATTGGAATATTTAATTGATGCCGCTGAAATTTTAAAAGAGGATACCCGTTTTCATTTTGTAATTGTGGGTGATGGATATTTGAAAATACCGCTTTCTGAAAAAAGTAAAGCATGGGGCAACGTCTCTTTTTTTGATAAAATTAAAAAGAACCAAGTACAAGATTTATTGAAACATTTTGATACCTGTTTTGTTGGTAGAAACGATACGCCATTGTTTAAACACGGCGTTTCTGCGAATAAATATTTTGATTATATGTTGGCAGAAAAACCCATTGTAGATTCGAATAATTTCATTAAAGATCCTGTTGAATTATCGGGTTGCGGTATTATCGTAAAGCCAGACAATGCACAAGCCATTGTAGATGGGATTTTAAAAATAGATGCAATGACTGCTGAGGAAAAAAAGGAAATGGGAATGAAAGGAAGTCAATACGTTTTACACAATCACAGTATGAAACATTTAGCTGAAACATACGCACAATTATTTGCTTAATAATATGAATATTTTACTTACAGGTGCATCTGGTTTTTTGGGTTCGCAAATTAATGATGAATGCAAAAAAAACCATGTTGTCAAAACAATTGGTCGACAAAAAACGAATGATATCATTTGCGATTTAGCTACTGATATTCCTACCCTCGAAAACATACATGCGGTGATTCATGCTGCTGGCAAAGCACATGTGTATCCAAAAACGGAAGCAGAAATAAAAGAATTTTTTGATGTCAATGTAGAAGGCACAAAACACTTATTGCAATCGTTGGAAAACAATCCAGTATCAAAATTTATTTTTGTGAGTTCGGTTTCGGTTTATGGTTTGGGAAAAGGCGAATTGATAGATGAGCAAACGCCATTAAATGGAAATGCACCGTATGCGGTAAGCAAAATTCAAGCAGAAGAATTAATTGCCAATTGGTGTACAAAAAGAAATATCGATTTTTTAATCGTTCGATTGCCCTTAATTGTTGGACCCAACCCTTTGGGCAATTTAGGAAAAATGATTGATGCCATTCAACACGGAAAATATGTTCGCATTGCGAAAGGCAATGCTCGAAAAAGCATGGTGTTGGCAAGTGATGTGGCACAACTTTTTAATCAGTGGCTTGGGGATGAAAAATGCATTTCTGGAATTTATAATTTAACCGATCATTTTCATCCCACATTTTATGAATTGGAAGAAGCATTAAAATTAAAATTCAATAAAAAATGGATACCGACCATACCCACTTTTGTAGCTACTTTATTGGGGAAATTTGGAGATCGATTTTCATTTTTTCCGGTCAATAGTCAAACCATTCAAAAAATAACGGGTACGTTTACGTTTTCTGACGCAAAAGCCCAACAAGAATTGCATTGGAAACCCACCAACGCATTAGATTTTTATAAATAAAAATTACTTTCATGATTCAAATATTGATAATTTTAGTAGTGCTGTTTTCAATAGAACTTTTTTATTTTAAACTAGCCGATAAATTTAACATCATTGATAAACCCAATGAGCGTTCATCGCACACGCAAATAACCATTAGAGGAGGAGGTATTTTATTTCCCATCGCTTGGATTATTTATTCGGTGGCCAATGGATTTGCTTTTCCATATTTTACGATGGGCATTTTGCTAGTGTCTATCATTAGTTTTTTAGATGATCGCATGGACATTAGCAGCAAGCTTCGTTTATTGATTCACTTATTTGCTTTTACCTTGTGTTTTTTTGAACTCAATTTGTTTTCCATCCTTCCTTGGTGGGCAATCATGATCACATATATTGTTTCTATTGGTTGTGTAAACGCAATTAATTTTATGGATGGCATTAATGGAATCACTGGCTTGTATGGCTTAGCGATTTTAGTGCCTACTTACTTATATTTTTTTGGGAAAACAATCCATCCCCATTTTTTGATGTATATGATTTTGTCTATCCTGGTTTTTGGATTTTTTAATTTTAGAAAAAAAGCCAAATGTTTTGCAGGCGATGTAGGCAGTGTATCCTTAGGTTATTTTTTAATTTTTTTAATGCTGGGTTTTATGTTTCATTTTTGGCAATCAAACCAATCCGAATTGATTTTAAATCATTCTACATACAATGGTTTTGATTTTAAATATATTTTGTTTCTTTCGCTGTATGGGTTAGACAGTATATTAACCATCGTACAGCGCTTATATTTAAAAGAAAATATTTTTAAACCACACCGTAAACATTTGTATCAGTTATTGGCAAACGAATTAAAAATACCTCATTTGTTGGTTTCATTGATTTACGCAATTTTACAAATACTCATTAGCTTTTACCTATTAAATAACGAATTTTCAAACATCGGTATTGTTTTAAGTTTACTTACAGGCGTTATTTTGTATGTAATTATTAAAATAGGGGTTTTAAAAAAGATAACAATTAGATGATAAGCACTAAATATGACTGCATTAACAATTAAAAATTGAATAAATCGCGTGATCAACCTGTTTAAAATCAATTAAATATATTAAAATAAGTAAAATACAATTCGCTGTCTTTCAGTATTAACAATACGTACAGCTAAAATGAGGTGAATTGTCATATATTGATGGTTCATTTTTTTTTAAAACTATTTTTGGAGTCCTTAATTGCTACAAATTGTTAAAAAAAAAATATGATAAAAAAAGTAAAAAAAAAGTTGCAATATTAAATTATTGCTATATCTTGGTACTCTGATATTAATTAAACAACAGATAACAGGATTAATTAACATGAAATTAGGATATAAAAAATCGCTAAAAGTATTGTAAACAATAAGTTATAAGGAGTTTAAAAGATTAAGGGTTAACAATCTAAAAACAAAATGTATGATTAAACTACACACACAAAAAACGAGAGGCA
>CANHNT010000258.1 GCA_947461985.1 Bacteroidota bacterium
AGTTTCAATGTATCATTAACGGTTTCAGATGGTGTAACCAATAATACCTCAAGCCAAACCAATTATATCTCAACAGCAGGAGCAATTATTCCCTTGAGTGAAAATTTTGAGGGAGCCGTTGACCCTCCTACTGGTTGGCTAAACAATGACAACACGACACAAAATGTGAAATGGGTGAAAACCAACACCGCAAGTGGTTTTGGCACAGGTGGTGCCTCTATGCTATTTGATAATTACAGCTGGAATAATTTGGGTGAGAAAGATGAAGTTCAATTGAAACGAATTGATTTAAGTGGTTACTCAAATCCAATTCTGTATTTTGATGTAGCCTATATGGCTTATACAGGATATGTTGATTCGTTGAATGTATTATTGTCTACCAATTGTGGTGCAACCTTTACAAAAATTTATACTAAAGGGGGAACTGTTTTATCGACTGCAGGCAGTAGTACCATTAATTTTGTGCCAACCGCTGCACAATGGAGAACAGATACGATCAATTTATCGGCTTATGCCGGTCAACAAAATGTGGTTATTCAATTTCAAAATGTGAATGGCTATGGCAATAAATTATACCTTGATAACATGAATGTGAAAGGTTCGCCAATTGCTAATTTTACAGCAACGCCAACGACAGTTTGTGCCAATACCAATGTTCAATTTACGAACACATCCACAGGTTCTCCAACTGCTTATGCTTGGTCATTTACTGGAGGAACGCCTAGTACCTCAACGTTGGCAAATCCCATCATCAATTATGCCACAGCCGGCACCTACCCTGTTTCGCTTACAGCAAGCAATGCCATGGGAGCTAACACAAAAACAACGTCTAATTATATTACGGTGAATGTGTGTTTGGTAACCGTAAACTTAAAAGCTTTTTTAGAAGGTTATTATGTTTCTACGAATACCATGACCCCTGCTTTGTTGAATGAAGGGGTTGGCTCCAATGCACTTTTATGCGACAGCGTTACGGTGGAGTTGCATCAGGCTACAAGTCCTTACGCATTGGCTTATTCTTATAAAGGGGTTATAGGCACCAATGGTTTGTTGGCTTGCACATTTGCTGGCGGTGCCAGTGGCAATTCGTATTACATAGTGGTTAAACATCGCAACTCGATTGAAACTTGGAGTGCAAGCCCTATAATGATTTCGGCTGTGACTGCGTACGATTTTAGCAATGACATTTCAAAAGCCTATGGTAGTAATCAATCGGCAGTAGGCAATGGGCAATATGCTTTATTTAGTGGCGATATAAATCAAGATGGGTATGTAGATGGATCTGATTATCCTGATTTTGATGCCGATACGCAAAATGGCATTTATGGAATTTACATTGCTACCGATTTAAACGGAGATGGGTATGTAGATGGATCTGATTATCCTTTATTTGATGCGAATAGTCAATATGGGCTTTATTCGATTACTCCTTAAAATAGGGTAAGGAAATAGAAACTTTTTGCCTCGGTTTTTGTCTTCAAAAATTGAAACTAAAAATATTATTGGTTCGTGAGGATTTGAATCATGGCTCAAAAAAAATCCGAAGCATTTCGCTTCGGATTTTTTTGTTTTATAATTTCTTTATCTTTAAAATCGGTGTTTACAGCTTCACTACTTTCTTCACTGTTTTAGCTTTTGAAGAATTTATTTCTAAAAAATAAATGCCACTGTTTAAAGCACTTATATTTAGTTTTATTTGTTTGGTAAAACTGCCCGATTGTATTTTTTGTCCTTGACTATTCATCAATATAAAATCAATTTTTTCAGCATTGCTTGAATTGATTTCTACAAAATCATTTACAGGATTTGGGTAAATAGCTATTTGATTACCTAATTCATTGTCATCAAAATGAGTGGCCGATAGGGTTTGGTTTAATGCAAATTGTCCTTCTTTATTCAATATCCAATTGTTAGGATCCACTTTAATGCCCGTAATTATTTTGGAACTAGGAATAATAAATGTTTGTAAATTTTGTGTAATATCTACTTTAATAATGGTGTCGCCACTTGCACTCAAACATTTTATTTCTAAAGGCGTTTTAAACAATGTAGTTGCTGTAGAAGTAGTAGATTCATTTACTTTGATATACATATTGTTTCCATCACTAAAATATTGACCATAAAAAACAGGACTGCCCGAACCATATAACCATTGAGTAAAATAATCATTTAAATTAATGCCTGTAAAGGTTTGCAGCGAATTTTGCAAATCGTTTATACTTGCTGTAGAAAAAGAATACTGAGTTTGAAAGTTTTTTAATCCAGCAAAAAACAAACTGTCTCCTAATAAATAGCGAAGCGTATGAACGACTGCACTCCCTTTGTCATACGTAAGTCTACTGTCAAAAATTCTGTTTACATCATTGGTATCGGTAAAATAAACGGTGGCATTATTGTCTTGCAATACATTATTGTGCACATCCAACATTTTAGCTTGCGCTGCGGCTAAATTATAAAAATGTTCAAACGCTAAATACTCCCCATAAGAGGCAAAGCCTTCATTGATAAAAATATCTTTCCACGTTTTGCAGGTTACATGATCGCCAAACCATTGGTGCATTAACTCGTGTGCATTGAGTGAAAAATTTTGTAAAAATCCAACGCTGGTCATGGTTTGGTGTTCCATACCACCGCTAAAAGGAGCCATGCAATGGCCATATTTTTCTCCATAAAAAGGATATAAACCCAATCGGTCCGAAAAATATTCAACCAACATGCCCATGCTGTCTAAATAAGGTTTTAAAAAAGGCAAGGTATTTGGGTTGTTGTAAACATAATTTACAATTGGAATGCTGTCGTTAGGTAAACTAGCAGGATGAGCATAAGTCGTATATTCTACATATTTAGCGATGGCAACAGAAATTAAGTAATAATCAATCGCATAACGCGTTTTCCAACGATATTTAACTTTATTATTGGGAAGCGTATCAATGCCTTCGAGCGTTCCGTTTGAGCCCACTTTGTTTAAATTATCGGTCGTCACAAAAATCCATGCACTGTCGGCTTTGTCTTGCAAAAATTGTTTGCAAGGGAACCATTCATAGGCGCTGTAAGGCTCACTTAAACTCCATGTAGCTTGGTTTCCCCAACTGTTTGAGGTGCCTGTACTAAAACCATCGCCAATGGCACTGCCA
>CANHNT010000259.1 GCA_947461985.1 Bacteroidota bacterium
CGCCAATATTGTTATTAGCAGATTATAAAATTGCGATCCCAAATGCAGTAAAAGATAAAGTATCTAAAGATGTAAAAATTACAGTGAATACTACATTAGATTTAATGAAATAAAAAACTAAAAAAGCTTCTATAACTAATTATAGAAGCTTTTTTTATTAAATAAAATAGAAAAAAAGTTATGAATAAATTGACAAAACCATTTTTAATTGCATTGCTTAGCTTGTCTGCAATAAACACATTTGCACAAGACAATAATGATGATTTAGAAAAATTAATGGGCGATGATAAACCAAAAAAAGAATACGTAAAAAATGCGTTTAAATCGAATCGTGTAATACAAGGACACTCCATGGAGATGACTGGAAAAGGCGTTTTAGATTTCCGGATTTTACATCGTTTTGGTGAAATAAAAGGAGGATGGCGTGAAATGTTTGGGTTAGATCAAGCCTCTATGCGTATGGGATTTGATTATGGTGTAAATAAAGATTTAACCTTAGGCATTGGCCGTTGCACATTTAATAAAGAGGTGGATGGATATATAAAATACAGAATCATACAACAAAGCAAAGGAGCAAAATCGTTTCCAGTTTCTATTTTATGGATATCTGGCATCACTATGCAATCGTTAAAATCGACATCAACGAACTATTTATCCGATTTTACGAATCGTTTAGGATATTATCACCAAATGATTGTTGGACGCAAAATGGGTGATAAATTTACCCTACAATTATCGCCAACTTTTGTGCACCGAAATTTAGTAGCAACCACTGGCGATTATAATAACATGGTAGCCGTTGGAATTGGAGCTAGAGCCAAGTTAACCAATCGCATGGCATTAATTTTAGACACTTATCCAATTGTATATGGCGCTAGAGAATCTTATAATTATTTTCCATTGTCTTTGGGTGTTGATATTGAAACAGGTGGGCACGTTTTCCAACTGCATATTACCAACTCAAAAGGAATGAATGAGAAAGCATTTATTGGAGAAACTACGCAAAATTGGGGCAAAGGTCAAATTCAAATTGGATTTAATTTATCTAGGGTTTTCACCATTATAAAAAATACAGAAGGCAGCTGGTAATCCACCCTATTCTTATTTAGCAAAAACGACTTATTTACAACATAATAAGTCGTTTTTTTTATATATTTTTGTAAAACTTTTTTAATACCCATAAAATGAACAGACCCATTAGAGTGCTTGTAGCCAAAGTAGGATTAGACGGACATGACAGAGGAGCTAAAGTAATAGCTCAAGCGTTGAAAGATGCAGGAATGGAAGTTATTTATACAGGTCTGCGACAAACACCTGAAATGGTTGTGGCTACGGCACTGCAAGAAGATGTAGATGCCATTGGAGTGAGCATTTTATCAGGAGCACACAACACCGTTTTTCCTGCAATTCAAAAATTATTGAATGAAAAAGACTTGCCCCATATTCTTCTTACTGGAGGTGGTATCATTCCTGAAGATGATATTGAAGCTTTAAACAAACTTGGAGTGGGAAAATTATTTAGCCCTGGAACCCATACCACCGAAATTGCAAATTATATCAAAGAAGAGGTGTCAAAAAGACAATCTTAAAATTATAAAAAATATAAAATGGAATTGAACACATTACTTTTTAGTGTAGAAAATGGTATTGCAACCATTACAATTAACAGACCTGATAAAATGAATGCTTTAAACAAAGAGGTGATTGCTGATTTAAGCAGCGCTTTTGACGAAGTATATACAAATAAAGAAATTAAAAGTGTGATACTCACCGGTGCCGGACAAAAAGCATTTGTTGCTGGTGCTGATATTACTGAATTTATTGAATTAGATGCAGCAGGCGGTGCCAACATAGCAAGAATTGGACAAGAAAATGTATTTAATAAAATTGAAAATTGCCCCAAACCAGTGGTTGCTGCCGTAAATGGTTTTGCACTTGGAGGTGGATGCGAATTGGCCATGTGTTGCCACTTTAGACTGGCCAGTGAAAATGCAAAATTTGGTCAGCCAGAAGTAAACCTAGGATTAATACCTGGATATGGAGGAACGCAACGTTTAACACAATTAGTAGGCAAAGGAAAAGCAATGGAAATGTGCATGACTGCTCAAATTGCAGATGCAAACGAGGCATTGGCTATAGGGTTAGTCAATCATGTTACAACATTAGATGCCTTACTTCAAAAAGCAACAGACATTTTAACTATTATCAATACAAAATCACCAATGGCACTGAGCAAAATAATTGCTTGCGTAAATAAAGCAGGTAAAGCAGATGGTTTTGAAACCGAAATAAACCAATTTGGCGAATGTTTTGGCACTCCAGAAATGAAAGAAGGGGTAAGTGCTTTTTTAGAAAAAAGAAAAGCAAACTTTGGATAATTATTTATTGATTTATAAAAAAGAATACTTGAGTTGACATGCCCCAAAAGGTTAGACACTATTTGGGGCTTTTTTATGCGCTCTCTAATCCAATTGAATTTAACTTTAATAAAAAAACTTCTATTCTAGGATAACTAAATCTTTTTATAATTGTACTTACCTTAAAACTCCTTGTACTTTTTGAATATTGGTATCGGTTGGGTTAAGTTGAAAGGCTTTGGTCCACGCATTTTTGGCAGTTACAAAGTCTTGTGAGTTATACGAAAAACCGCCTAAATCGTACCAATATTTGGCATTATTTGGGTTGCATTCAACTGCTTTTTGAAGATAATATTTTCCTTCTGCCCATTGTTGTTTGGCTCCAAAATTATACCCTTGAGTATAATATGTATCTGCCAATAAATTGTAATACAACTCTTTTTGAGGATGATGAGGATAGATTTTAAACGCAATATCCCAATGTACTTTGGCGCTATCATATTGATTGTTTTTTGCATAGGCTAAACCAATATTTAAATGTCCATTTACAAATGCAGGATGCAAGGCAAGCGCTTTATTTCCATATAAAATAGACTTTTGTATAAATTGTTTTTCGTTTCCTTTATTGATTGGAAGTTCAGACAAATCTAGGTTTCGTGAAGATGCATTTCCGTTTAATGCTGTGCTGTTTGGGTTAATTTCTACATCCGTGAGGGCAAGCGTAATATCGTTTTTCCAAGCAAGGTTTCGGTCAATCGTTTTAA
>CANHNT010000260.1 GCA_947461985.1 Bacteroidota bacterium
CAGAATTTCCTGGAGGTGAAGAAGAATTATTACGTTATTTAGCTCAAAATATTCAATATCCTAAACGGGCAGTTGATGGAAACACAGAGGGAAGGGTATTGCTTGGTTTTGTAGTTAATAAAGAAGGCGAAATTGATGACGTAATAGTGATTCGTTCAGTTGGTGATGGTTGTGATGAAGAGGCTGTAAGGGTAATACATAAAATGCCAAAATGGGAACCAGGCAAAAACAACGGTCGATTGGTAAATGTGTTTTATAATTTGCCTATAACTTTTCAATTGTTAAAATAATTCATGATTGAAAAATGAAAATGCAAGTCTTAGTGGCTTGCATTTTTTTGTTTCTAAAAGTTATCAACCTCTGAAAACTCTTGTTATCTCATAATAACTTTGTGCACTCTGTGTAAAAAACTCTTTTTTCTCTGTGGTAAAATGCAAACAATCGAAAAATCTAATACTATGTAACTTATTTTACATTTCTACTTCTAAAAAAAGAATTAATTTCGCCAAATGAATAAACGGTATCTTTTTCAGAAAACAGCATTTCTTTTGTTACCTTCAAAAGTGCAAAATAATTTGCTGTAGACATTCGGATAGGTCAAAATACTTATTATTATAAAATATCAACACTAATAAAATATATCAAAAACATTAAACACAAAAAAAATATGTCAAACGAAATCGAAAAAGTATCCGTTTTAATTATAGGCTCTGGCCCTGCTGGCTACACTGCTGCTATTTATGCTGCACGAGCAAACATGCACCCAGTAATGTACCAAGGTTTGCAACCCGGTGGACAATTAATGATTACCACAGAAGTTGAAAATTACCCCGGTTATCCTGAAGGAGTAATGGGGCCCAAAATGATGGCTGATTTAGAAGCCCAAGCGCGTCGCATGGGAGCTGATGTTCGTTGGGGATTTGCCTCAAAAGTAGATTTAAGTGTTCGTCCATTTAAAGTAGAAATTGACGAAGAAAAATGGATTGAAGCCGATGCGATTATTATCTCTACTGGAGCATCTGCAAAATGGCTAGGCATTCCAAAAGAAGAACAATTGGCTTCTACTGGCGGAGGAGTAAGTGCTTGCGCTGTTTGTGATGGAGCGTTTTTCCGTCAAAAAGAAGTGGCTATTGTAGGTGCTGGTGATACCGCTTGTGAAGAAGCCATGTATTTAGCTAAAATGTGCTCAACAGTGCACATGATGATTCGCAGTGAAAAAATGAGAGCCAGTAAAGTAATGCAAGATCGGGTATTAGCTACGCCAAATATTAAAGTTTATTGGAATTCAGTAATTGATGAAATTATTGCGGAAGAAAAAATTTCGGCTATTAATGTGAAGCATAATGCAACTTCTGAAATTACAAATATACCTGTAAGTGCATTGTTTGTTGCCATTGGTCACAATCCCAACAGTGGCATTTTTAAACCATTCATTACGATGGATGAAACAGGTTATATTTTAACAACACCAGGCACAACAAAAACAAATATTGAAGGTGTTTTTGCAGCAGGCGATGTGCAAGATAAAAACTACCGACAAGCCATTACAGCAGCAGGCAGTGGTTGTATGGCAGCGTTAGATGCAGAACGATATTTAAGCGAAAAAGGATTTCATTAATAAGTTGACAGATGCAAGTTCCCTCTCCTAAAGGAGAGGGTTAGGGTGAGGTCTAAATACATTTTTTGGGACAAACGACCATCTCTTTATGCATCTCAATTGCGTCGCACTCTTCAACGACAATCTCAAAACTAAACCCTAAACATCTAAACTAAAAAAATGAGTTTCATTCTTACAGAAAAAATAGATTCGATTTTAAAAATAACATTAAATCGTCCCGATAAATTTAATAGCTTTTGCAGAGAAATGGCATTGCAATTGCAAGCCGCTTTAGATGATGCACGAGATGATAAAAGCATTCGTTGTGTATATTTAGTTGGCACAGGAAAAGCATTTTGCGCAGGACAAGATTTAGCCGAAGCCATTGAAGATAATGGAATTGAATTGGCACAAATTGTCAGCGAACATTACAATCCAATTATTGAAAAAATGCGCGCTATCGAAAAGCCAATTGTGTGTGCTGTGAACGGCGTTGCAGCCGGTGCAGGGGCTAATATTGCTTTAGCTGGAGATATTGTGGTTGCTACATCAAGTGCATCATTCATTCAAGCATTTAGCAAAATTGGACTAGTGCCCGATAGTGGTGGAACATTTTATTTGCCTCGATTCATTGGTTTGCAAAAAGCAACCGCTTTGATGATGTTGGGCGATAAAATTATGGTAGAAGAAGCAACACAAATGGGCATGATTTACAAATCTTTTTCAGATGAAACTTTTGTTGAAGAAAGCTGGAAGTTAGCAGTTACCTTAGCCAATATGCCAACAAAGGGTTTGGGCTTGACAAAACGATTATTAAATGAATCACTCAATAATAATTTAACCCAACAATTAACATTAGAAGGTGAATTGCAAGTGGAAGCATCAAAAACATATGACTTTAAGGAAGGCGTAAATGCCTTTTTAGAAAAAAGAAAACCAGTGTTTAAAGGCGAATAGATTTCGCAAAAAATGCATTTGGAGAACTAAAATAATCTTCAAGGTTTTTTAATCTTGAAGATTTTTTTTTATAAATTCTTATATCTAGGATGAAACGTATTGAGTGTTTCTTTCAAAAAGTTTCTATCCAAATGCGTGTAAATTTCGGTGGTGGTTATGCTCTCATGTCCTAGCATTTCTTGCACCGCTCTTAGGTTTGCACCTCCTTCAACAAGGTGGGTGGCAAATGAATGGCGCAGTGTGTGAGGATGAATATTTTTTTGAATGCCTGCTTTTTTTGCCAATTCTTTAATGATATAAAAAATCATTACACGAGATAATTTGCCACCTCTTCTATTAAGAAATAAGATATCCTCTGCATTTTTTTTAGGTAAAATATGACACCTTATATTGTCTAAATATAGTTGAATAAATTTTAGGGCAGATTCCCCAATAGGAATTAATCGTTCCTTATTGCCTTTACCGATTACTTTAATAAATTCTACATCCGCATAAATATTCGATATTTTTAATTCCGTAAGCTCGGTAACTCTCAGTCCGCAGCTATACATGGTTTCTAAAA
>CANHNT010000261.1 GCA_947461985.1 Bacteroidota bacterium
GTTTATGACATCTACTACAATTGGATGTGTAAATTGCTTCGCCTTTCGTTATATTTTCAGCAGTTTTCAGATTACCAATTATTACCAACTGATTTTCAATATTTTGTTGGCTAAATAATAATGAGTCATTTTCTATTTGCCTTGTAGTATCATCAAAAACGGTTTCAAAAGAAGTAAAATTAATAGCATTTGACGATGATTTTGCAATCAATATCACGCCCAAAAAAATAATAATGGAATAAATTATTTTGTTCATTTTAATTGAAGTTTAAAAGACTAAACTTTCGCTTTTGCATTCAAATATACGCTTACCAATTTATAGTGTTCCTCGGTTAAGCTAGCTTTTTTTGACATTCTTTTCATTACCTTCATCCAAGTGGCAATGTTTCTACTATTAGGCTTATATAATTCGTGGCATTTCCCACAATTCGTTTGATAAATTGTTTGACCTTCACTAAATATATCGTCCGTTGCAGGAATACTTTTTACAACATTTATTTGCTCCTCATTTGATAGTTTACTAAACATCATTTCTGCAACTTCTGCATTGGTTGATGAAGTAGATTTTTTATTTTCAGTAGTGGTGCTTATAACTGTTTTAGGAGAGCAATTAGCCAATGCTAAAATGCCTACAATTGCTACGAATGAATAGATTAGTTTGTTCATATTTTTTATTTTTATTCTCAAATATACAAAATATTTTTATCGAATATCAATCACTTTTATTTGAATGGACGTATTGCCATTCCACGTATTTTCTTCAATGTGATATAAGATTTCAAATTGTTGTTTTTCTTTTATGACAGGAAGTTTTTCTGCCATATTAAAACCAATACCATTAATGGTTTTACTGCCATTTTGATAAACTACAAATCGCAAATGTTTTTCTTTTACAATGGTCGAAAATCCTTGATAATCCATTACGCTTTTAGTCATGAAAACAGGCTTCATATTTTCGGGACCATGTGGTGCAAATTGATTTAATATTTTTAAGAAATTTTCATTGATATCATTGAAATTAATTTCTGCATCGACTTCAATTTCTGGATAAAATAATTCATCTGGAACGGTCGCTTTTACCACTTCATCAAAACGAATTTTAAACGGAATTAAATTTTCTTCCTTCATGGTTAAGCCTGCTGCAAAATAATGCCCACCATAATTTTCTAAATAATCGGCACATTGATTGAGCCCTTCAAACATATTAAAACCTTTAATAGACCGAGCCGAACCCGTTATTTTTCCGTTCGACAAAGTGAGTACTATAGTGGGTTTATAATGATGTTCAATAATTCGTGAAGCCACAATTCCTACAATTCCTTTATGCCAATTTTCGTCATACACAACCGTTGATTTTCTATTTTGATATTCCTCATTTTCATTTATCATGTACAAGGCTTCAATGGTGGTCATTCTGTCTACATCTTTTCTATCATTATTATCTTCTTGTAAAATAGAGGCTAAGTCTTTTGCTTTTTCTACGTCGGTTTCAATAAATAATTCTACGGCTTTTTTAGCATCATCCATACGTCCGGCAGCATTTACACGGGGCGCTATTATAAATACTAAATCAGTTATAGTAAAATCTTTTTCGAGCTTGCTAATGGTCTTCAACGCTTGCAAAGGAACGCTGGGATTTTGATTCGCTTTTTGCAAACCCAACACACACAACGTTCTATTTTCACCGGTGATTGGCACAATGTCTGCAGCTATTGCAGTGGCTACTAAATCTAAATGATAGTTGACAATTGCTTGGTCGATATTGTATTGAGAAGCATAAGCCGAAATGATTTTATAACCAATTCCACAACCACATAATTCTTTATAAGGATAAGGACAATCGGCTTGTTTTGGATTTAAAATAGCAAACGCATTGGGTACAATTTCGCCGGGTAAATGATGGTCGCTCACAATAGTGTCTATATTGTGTTGATTGGCATACTCTACTAAATCAACCGATTTTATGCCACAATCTAACGTAATGATTAATGTAAAATTATGTTCAATGGCATAATCAATTCCTTTTTGAGAAACGCCATAACCTTCTGAAAAACGATGCGGTATGTAATATTCGATTTGAGAATTGAGAATTGAGAATTGAGAATTGAGAATTGTTTTAAAAAATTGATACACAACAGCAACAGACGTTGTACCGTCCACATCATAATCGCCATATATTAATATTTTTTCATTGTTGGTAATTGCTTGATGAATTCGATCAATAGATTTTTGCATCCCTTTCATTAAAAAAGGATTGAGCAAATGTGTTTCGTCGGTTCTAAAAAAATCTTTCGCTTCTTGAAAATTTGAGATCCCTCTTGAAGCTAAAATTCTACATAAAACAGGATGAATTTTTAAAGATTCATATAATGATTTGGTCCAGTCAGGATTTGCTTCTTTTGTCGTCCAACGTTTTTGTATCATGTGTAGTTTAAAAAAATAGGCTACAATATACCATTTATTTTTAATTAGATATGAAAACTACCGATTAAACAAGTTTACCATAATTCCTGCACGATAATCAAAAGTTTGATAATATCGTGCATTGGGGTTTTGTGCCAAATCATAGCAAACCATAATATACGAATATCCAATATCACTTATTTTCTGTATATATCCAATGCCACCTAATACCGAAGAAATATTTAAACGATATTTGTTTTCTATAACTTTTCCATTAGCTTGGTTAACATCGTAATCTTTTACAACTTTTACATTATTCATTTCGGGTTCAAAATTCAACATAAAACGTTGTGCAATAATGTATCGAGCAAATATGCTTAACGAATAACCTGGATATTTATATTTAAATGTAGCATCAGTCACTTGATTGGTTGTGGTATTAAAATATTGAAAATCTTCTGCTTGTTGAAAATAATTAAATCCAAAAGTAGTTCCAACATTAAAATTGTCGGTAAAACAATAAGCTATTGATGGGGTAACATTGATCGAAAATGCCCTAAAGCCAGCGCCAAATCCACCGCCACCACCTGCAATCAATCTAGTTCTGTCAAAAGCAGTGTCTTTCTTCTTTTTTTTCTTTTGAATGGAGTTATAAAGACTAAAATTTTCAGTAGGGTTTGCAATTACATGCA
>CANHNT010000262.1 GCA_947461985.1 Bacteroidota bacterium
AAATACTCAAAAAATGAAATTTATTAAATACATATACAATTCACTTTTCATCATTTCAATGTTGATGCCTTCATCAATATTGTTTGCGAAAAAGAATGTGCAAAAAATAGTATTAGATGCAGGACATGGAGGAAAAGATCCAGGTTGTCATGGTGTTTATTCAAATGAAAAAACAATTACCTTAAAAGTTATTGAGAAAGTAGGACGACTTTTGAATGAAAATTATAAAAAAGAGGTAAAGGTAATTTATACTCGAAGTGAAGATGTTTTGCCACCCAATAACTTTGCCACAATCAGCGAATCACTTAAATACAGAACAGAGGTTGCCAATAGAGCACAGGGTGATTTGTTTATTTCAGTACATGTAAACTCTACACCTCGAAAAAATTCGCCAGTTAAAGGAACCTTGATATTAGTTTGTGGACCAACAAGAGTAGAAGAAAAAGAAGGTGCTATAGGAGAAAATGCGAATAATGTAGCAGAGCAAGATGAGTTGTTGAATCCAAATGATCCTGCAACGTCTATCATCATTGCACAATATTCTCAAGCGTTTTTATCGAAAAGCATTTCGATTGGCGATAAAATAAATACAGAATTTGCGAACCAAGGAAGAGTGACCGAAGGAGTTCGACAACAAAGTTTACAAGTGTTAGCCAGCACAGCTATGCCTGGAGTTTTGATAGAAATTGGTTATTTGAACAATGTAGAAGAAGAATCGTATTTAAACAGTGAAGAAGGCTTAGATGAAGTAGCACAAGCTATTTATAAAGGCATTAAGTTATACAAAGAGGAAATTGAAAAAGATCCTATTGAAATTAAAATTGAAAATTAAGGTGTAGGTTTTTAATCATACATAATCAAAACAGCAAAGAAACTACTAAAATGACATTTAAAATCTCTAAAGAAATCAAACTAGCATTATTGGGTATTTTATCGATACTCGTTTTTATATTTGGATATAAATATCTAAAAGGCACAGGTATTTTTTCATCCTCAAAAACAATTTATGCAGAATATGATAATGTACAAGGGTTAACACCTGCAAGTTATGTGCAACTAAAAGGGTTTACAGTAGGAACTGTAAATGCAATTGAGCTTTCAAAAGAACACAGAGGTAAAGTGAAATTAACGTTGTTTATAAACAAAGATTTAAATGTTCCTATCGATTCTAAAGCCACAATCGTTTCTTTGGATTTATTAGGCACCAAAGCAGTGAATATTGAACTCGGGGCAAGCACTACCATGATGAAAGACAATGAAATGATCGTTGGAAATATTGAATTAGGAACAATTGAAAGTTTGGGTGCTTCTGCAGCGCCGGTAATGGACAATGCTAAAAAAACCTTAGCTTCTTTAGAAACAACAGTGCAAAACATAAATAATATTTTAGACATTAATACTCAAAACAATTTAAAAAGCTCTATTGCCAATTTGAATAATACGATGAAGGATTTTAGTCAATTTGCAAATGAATTAAATACTCAACGGACTAAAATTTCTGGCTTGTTAGATAATTTAAATGCGTTTTCTGTTAACTTAAATAAAAACAACAATACCATTAACAATGTATTGAAAAATGCCGAAACAACTACGAGTAATATGAGTAAAGTAAACTTAGAGACAACCGTAAATGAATTGAGAGCAACCTTAGGTGATTTGCAAACTACATTGAAAAAAGTGAATAACGGAAATGGTAGTTTAGCATTATTAATGAATGATGATAAACTGTATAAAAATCTGAAAAACACGTTAGAAACCACCAATAATTTGATGTACGATATCAATGCACATCCATCGAAATATATCAATATTAATATCATTGGTCGGAAACAAAAAAATGAATCTGCGCCTACACCAGCACCTAATTCAAGTAACTAATTTTTTTATATAATTATTCCTAATCATTGAAAATTTCAATTCAAATATTTCTTTTTTTCTGTTTGTTTCAAAATAGTGCATTTGCTCAAATGCCCACTTTTGATTCTACGGGATTGCAAATTATTTTAGTTAAACACGCAGACAGTGCTGTTGGTTATAATGCAGAAAATAATAATTACCAACGGCTACTAGGGTCTGTTGTGATAGAGCATAATGGAATTACATTAACTTGCGATAGCGCCCATTTATTTCAATCTAATGAATATGTAGAGGCCTTTAGTAACGTTCATATTACCAAAGTTAATGGAGAAAATGCAACGAGCGATTACATAAAATATACAGGAAATAATAATACTGCATTTATGAAAGGTGCTGTGCAAATAATAGATGGTGCCAACACGTTAAATACAGAAGAATTGACCTATAATATTAAAACCAAAATTGGCAAATATTACAAGGGAGGTACGCTACAAAATGAGGAAACTACAGTAAGCAGTGAAACAGGAACATACAATGGATTTACACAATTAACGCACTTTAAAACCAATGTAGAAGTTACGAATCCTAAATACAATATTGTATCGAAAGAATTGACTTATAACATGAAATCGAAAGTGGTGAGGTTTTTAGCTGAATCAATTATTAATACAGACAACAGTACGATTACAACTTCAAGTGGAAGTTTTGATTCTAAAAACTCCAATGCAGTTTTTAATACCAGAACCACTATTGAAAATGAAGACCAAATTATTATCGGAAATAAAATAACCTACAACGATCAATCTGGAAATGCATTTGCAAGTGGTGATGTAATCGTAGTGGATGTTAAAAATAACAGTAAACTCTATTCGGATAAAGCTGAATATAACAAACAATCGGGTGCAGGTAAGGCAACAGGAAATGTGTTTATTGAACAAGAAGGAGGCTCGAAAACATTATCTTCTAATCAAGTAGATTTCAATAAAAAAAATGGCTATTATAAAGCAACAGGTAAAGTAGTTTTTATTGATACTGCTCAACATTCGAAACTTCTTTCTGGAGTGGTTGAGTACAATGACAATTCTAAATTTATGATTGCGACCATCAATCCTAAATTGATAACGGTCAATGATGGCGATTCGCTTTTTATGAGAGCTGATACTATGATGACGTTGCGACAAAAAG
>CANHNT010000263.1 GCA_947461985.1 Bacteroidota bacterium
AAAAAGCACGAGGAAGTTATTTTCAATTAGCCAGTTATGAAAAAATAAATGATATGGGTGATAAAGATTTTGCTATTTGGTTGACGAAAGAAATTGGAGTTGCAGTCATACCAGTGAGTGCTTTTTATCACAATGGAAAAGATGATAAACTCATTCGTTTTTGCTTCGCTAAAAAAGATGAAACTTTGTTGGAGGCTGTGGAGAAAATGAAGAAGTTGAAATGATTAACTTAATAACTAAAATTTTCTTTTTCTCAGGATTAGTATTAATTTTCATAAGACAATTATGTTTTTATTATTTAGAAATTTCTAACAAATACAATTGTTTTCCTTTTTTAGAAAAAGATATATATAAAATGTTTTTAGAAATGAGTTCTTATTATACCAAAAAAGTAAAACCTTCAGACATATTCATTGCAAAACTCTCTAATTTTATTTTAAAGTTAGGCTGGGTTCTTATTTTAATTACAGTTTTAATAATCAGTTTAAAACAAATATTTAATTTTTAAACCACCCTTCTAAACACCGTAAATCGCAATAAGATTTCCAAAAATAAACACATCAATCCTAACAATGCATAAGGGAAAAATAACTCTGCATAGCGTTTGAAACTATTGATTTCTATTTTTGTTTTTTCTAATTGGTCGATGTCTTTATATACTTTACTCAACGAATTATTATCTTTTGCTCGATAGTATTTGCCTCCTGTTTCTTTCGAAATTTTTTGCATTAACCCTTCATCAATTTGAACAGGCATTTGTTGCATCACCATATTTCCAAATGCATCTTGTGTAGGATATGGCGCAGTGCCTTCTGTTCCCACTCCAATTGTGTACACTCTAATTTTATAAGCCTTTGCAATTTCAAGTGCCGTAATTGGGTCAATCAACCCAGCATTGTTCACACCATCAGTTAGTAAAATAATTATTTTAGATTTTGCTTTGCTGTTTCTCAATCGCTCAACTGCTGTAGCCAAGCCCATTCCGATAGCCGTTCCATCTTCCAACAATCCACTGCGAATGCTATTCAATTGTTCTCTTAAAATATTTTGGTCGGTTGTTAAAGGACATTGTGTAAAACTTTCACCTGAAAAAATAACTAAACCAATTCTATCAGTTAATCTATTTTGAACAAATTCTTGGGCAACTTTTTTTGAGGCTTCAATTCTATTGGGTTTAAAATCTTCTGCCAACATACTGCCCGAAATATCCATACTCAACACAATGTCTAATCCTTCACTATTAATGGTTTCGTTGATGTTGCTGCTTTGTGGTCGTGCTAATGCAATTATTAAAAACAACATCGATAAAATGCGAAGCAAGTTTAAAACAGGCGCCCATTTTTGAATAGTTGAAACAGGACTATTTCGCAATCCTTTTAAGGAAGAAATTGTAAATGAAGGTTTGTTATTTTTATTTTTTCTCAACCAATAAATAAATAAAGGAATCAACAACAGTAAAATAAAATACTGTGGGTGTGCAAATGTGATATGTCTAAAGTCTAAATAGTTCATAGCCTCCCTACCCCTCCAAAGGAGGAAATTGGTTTGTGTGTTTAAAAATTATACGTTTTGAATTATTCATGATTCACTTTTAATTGTTCATTTGTTTTTATACTATTAAAATATTTTTTATAGGATTCAATGATGGTTTCTTTTGCTAATTCCATACTTTGTAAATGCTCTTCTTCAGTTGGTTTATTTTTTGCAAACTTCACTAAATCGGCTGTTTCAAAAATGGTTCTCAATGCTTGACGAGAATTACTCAATGCTTTTTGTTTCTTAATTTGTTGCATCAATTCACTCGACGTTTTTTCAAAAACATCCATATTAAATTGCTCTTCTAAATAGGTTCTAATCGTATCTGTTAATAATGTATGATATGTTTTTTCTTGTCCGTTTTGCCACAAATTTTGTGATTCTAATTGCATTAAATTTTGAATGGCTTTATCATGTGGCAATAATTTTATTTCAGGAATTTTTGCTTTGGATTGATTGTTTTTTTCACGAAGTGTTTTAATAAAATACCAAATTAAAAATCCTAAAATGGCTACAATAATTAGAATTCCAGCAACATAAATAACAATTGTTTTCATTGGCATTTTAGCTGCTCTAATTGCCATGATGGGCATAAAAGGTTTGCTTGTATCCACAGCAATTGTATTCACATTGATAAACAACGAATCGCTGTTTAATATATATGGAGCGCTGCCTTGCATTGGCAAAATTTCAAATGCATAACTTGGAATTTTCCATTGACCAGAATCGTAGTTTGAAATAAGAATGGTTTGTGTAATGGTGTTTTTTTCTCTATTAGATTGAGTGTCAATTTTAGCTTTTTCTATCACTTCAAAATGATTAAACGTATCGCTAACAATTGGAAATTGCACTTTAGTTTGTGTAGGATTAAATGTTGCAGATAATTTTAATTCTAAAGCATCCCCAATTTCAATTTGATTTTTATTGATGCTTGCTTTCACCTGTACATCTTGGCCAAAAGAGACAACAGTACTTAGTAGAAAGTATACAGATGTTAGTATTATTTTATGTAGTTTAAATTTTCTCATCATTACACTCTGCTCTTAAAAAATATTTGTAATTTTTTCACGTAATCTTCATCTGTTCGTATGCTAATAAACTCACTACCCGATTTTTTGAAAATATCTTTCGTTTCTTTTTCATGCGCTAAAAATTGTTTTTCATAGTCAGCACGAACGTTTGCATTTGACGTATCAATCCACTGTTGTTGTTTCGTTTCATAATCTTCCATGTTTATCAAACCAACATTAGGCAATTCTTTATCTCGTTTATCATAAATGTGAATGCCAATTAAATCATGTCGCTTACCTGCAATATTTAATCCATCTTTAAAGCTTTCACTATAAAAATCAGATAATAAAAATGTGATGGCACGTTTCTTCATGATGTTATTTAGATACTTCAATGCAACATTTATATCCGTTTGTGCATTATGGTGTGGCTCCATCGACAACAATTCTCTAATGATAAAAAGTATATGCGATTTGCCTTTTTTAGGCGGAATA
>CANHNT010000264.1 GCA_947461985.1 Bacteroidota bacterium
CAAAACCTTCCATTTTTTGAATTTGCCAAATAACAGATTGTTTAAAACCAATGGTCCAACTCACATTGTCTTTTACTTGATTAAAGGTGATAAATAAATCTTGATCAGATATTGAAATAATTGGATAGTCGCTCCATGTTGAATCATTAAATGATGCGCCATTTAATTTGTAAAAGTTCCAATTGGCAGCAGGATCGTTTGTTTGCGAAAAACCAACCAAAATAACAGACTCGGTGCTTACATTTCCAGAAAAACAAACCATAATAAATCGATCATTATTGGGATCATAAATAACCCTTGGATCCGAAATCCACGTATAATTTCCAACGGCAGCCGTCATAGAAGTCAATGATCTTTTGTTGATTAATAATTTACCGGTATCATTATATACACTCATGTTTGAGTTTACTACGCTCACAACCGTTCCGTTGTTTGAAACGGCAATGTCATTGTCATTCGGTACACTGCTAGACGTATTTCCTTGAATACCTTTAAAAACAGCAGGATTAGGAGCCAAACCTCTTGTCTTTTTTTGTTGAGGTGTATTTTGCATTTCAGCTTTTTTTAACGCACGAAGTTTATCCAATTCCGTTTTCTTATTTCCATATTCAGCCGACGGAATGGGATGTTGATCCAAGTTGATTAAATTAGGATGAAAATCTTTACTATTTTCATCAGCCATATTTACCACAAACGGTTTTTCTGAAGTGCCACTGATTTTTTTCACTTGTGCTGTCGCCAATAAGAAAGAGAGTAAAAAGTAAATAGTAGATAGACTTTGTTTCATTGTAAAATATTATTCCACTAAATTAGTAAATAGTATTTAGTAGACAGTAAAAAGAGTTAGTTTTTTATAAATTAATTTCCAATTCTTCTAAATCTAACATGGCATTGATGAATGAAATTTTTTGATATTGATGCATATCATTGATGGAAATATCTTTTTCAACAAGTAAATTTTCATTGAGTAAAACATTGCGTCGAACACCAAAAAACAAAGGCTCTTTAGGTGTATGCCATTCATTGCCATTCCATAAAGCAATATTCGAATAACTCGAATCGGTTAAGAAACCTTCAACAACAAAAATTGGTTCGGTTGTTGCCGATAAATTTTTTGTGTGTTTTAAAAAACAATTTTTTTCTGTAAATTTTAATGGATACGAAATGTCATCATCATGTATGAATACTATTTTTTCAATATGCCTTTTTTGATACCTTGAAATTTCAACTTGATATTCTTGGTCATTATATAAAATTCTACATTTAAATAAATCATCATTTTTTATTGCTTGAAGAATGATTTTTTCATTTAACTCAATGTGTAAATCTCTTCCCGATAAGGCTTTTATAGAATGTTTCATTCGAGCCAAATGATCTTCGAACAGCAATACTTTTTGATGCTTAATTTTGATGGTTTCAAAGAGTGGGAACATAAATTTTATCGATTAATTCTTGATATTCTTTTTCAACTTCGCTGTTGATGGTAATGCCGCCACCGCTTTTGTAAACTAAGCCATTGGTTGTTTGTTCAATAAATCGAATGAGTACACAACTGTCTATCGTTGCGCCATCAAAATAAAAACAAGTGCCTGTATAAAAACCCCTGTCATCCTTTTCGGCTGCTTGAATAATTTCAATGGTTTTCTTTTTAGGCGCACCACTAATGGAACCAGCTGGTAATAAAGAAAAAATGAGATGTCCTAATTGCTCCAAATAATGAGTTGGCAAATCGCCAACAATTTTTGAACTAATTTGCAACAAGGTTTTATTGCTCGTTTTAATGGTATCAATAAATCTAAATTTTTCAACATGTACATTGGTTGCCACGATGCTTAAATCATTTCGAATTAAATCTACAATGGTATAATGTTCTGCAGTTTCTTTTTCGTCATTTAAAATAAGTTGTTCTGCATTTTCTAAGGATGCATCAATGGTGCCTTTCATGGGGAAAGAAAAAATTTTTCCATCTTCTATTTTAATAAATGTCTCTGGCGAAAAACAAATCCATTCATTTTTAAAATTGATTTTATATTTTGCTTCAGCAGATTGAAAAATTTCTTGTAACGAATTTTTTGTTTCAATTGGGGTAGTAAATGTCAAATTTGTCAAATAAGAATTGCCATAATCCAACTGTTTTTTGACAACATTAAAACCCTTTTCATATTCATCAAAAGAAATGTTTTTTTTCTCAATTTCAACTTTTTCCTGACATCTGCCATCCGTCATCTGTCCACTTTTAAATTGTGGGAACGAAATTTCAACTCCTGAAACCTCTAATTCTTCCAATGTAAAACAATGCGTTTTGTTCATCAAAAAATCAACAAACAACACAAACGGAATGTTGTTTTTTCCGAAATTATTTATTTTATCAATAATTGCTCGATGAGTTTGCAAGAAATACATTTTATTTGTGTAAAAATAAGGGTTTGAAGGTTTTATTAATAGATAATTACGATTCTTTTACATTTAACATTGTAGAAATACTCAGGCAGTTGAATGTGGCCGATTTATCGATTGTCAAAAATAATGAAATAAGCGTTGAGCATGCCAGCCATTTTGATAAAATAATTATTTCGCCAGGGCCAGCCACTCCCCAAGAATCAGGCAATATTTTAGACATCATTCAACAGCTATCTCCAACAAAATCTATTTTAGGTATTTGTTTAGGGCATCAAGCAATTG
Organism: Bacteroidota bacterium; assembly: GCA_947461985.1. Classification (GTDB taxonomy): domain Bacteria; phylum Bacteroidota; class Bacteroidia; order Chitinophagales; family Chitinophagaceae; genus OLB11. The sequence continues at coordinate 2,683 of CANHNT010000264.1, forward strand.
CTGTTGCATTTGGTGGAACGCTTTTAAATTTAGCACGACCCTTTCATGGTTTTAAGACTCAATTAAACATTTTAGAAGACGATTATTTATTTAAAAATTTGCCAACAAAATTTCAAATTGGGTTATATCATTCGTGGGTTGTAGAAAAAGAAACCTTGCCGAGTTGTTTGCAAATTACGGCTGTTTCTTCCGAAAATATTATCATGTCTATCAAACACAAAACTTTTGATGTGCAGGGCATACAATTTCATCCAGAAAGTTTTATGACCGAATTCGGAAAAGAAATTTTAAGGAATTGGTTAGAGAGGTAAGTGTTTTGGATTTTGTCTATTATCCCAAAATAATAAAATTTC
>CANHNT010000265.1 GCA_947461985.1 Bacteroidota bacterium
AATCATCAAAACACCATTGCTTCCATGGAGGAACGATTTTCTGAGTCGGTTGATAAAGTAAATGAAATTAAAAAAGATTTTGCAGCTACTGATGACATCATTAAAGTTGCAGGCAAGGTTTCTAGAACCAAAAATTATTTATGCAATACCAAAGCCATTGGTGATTATGCCTCTTTGTTTGAAGAATTGGATATTTTGGAAATTGCCATAAAAGTTGCCGTTGATGAAAATTTAGCTAAAAAAGAAGCCTTGTGTGTAGAAGCAGAAGCACTTTTAGAAGCAAAAGAATGGAAAGCAGGAACGGAAAAACTACGCGAAATTTTAAATCAATATAAAGAACTAGCCATTGTACCCGATTTAATAAATGAAGAATTGAAAGAACGAATTGAAAAAGCAAAAGATTCATTTTTTAAACTAAAACAAGCCAAATATGAATCGTTTGAAAATGATTTATTAGATAACTTATCGCAAAAGATGGATTTATGTGAAAAAGCAGAATCTATGAAAGGATCTTCTGAATGGAAAAAAACAACAGAAGAATATCAAACATTAAATGAAGAGTGGAAAAAAATAGGCATGGTGCCAAAACACCGTATGGATGAAATTTGGCTACGTTTTAATGCAGCAAAAGATGTTTTTTTTGCTCGTAAAAAAGAACATTTTGGGGATATCAAAAATGAACAAGAAGAAAATTTAACGAAGAAATTAGCCTTAATAGAACAAGCAGAAGCATTAAAAGAAAGTCAGGAGTGGAAAAAAACAACTGATTTGTACAATGCCTTAATGGATGAATGGAAAAAAATAGGTCGTGCACCACAAGAAAAAAGTGATGAAGTTTGGAATCAATTTTTAGCCGCTAAAAATCATTTTTATCAAAATAAAGATGGTCATTATGGAAATATTCGAGTGCAGTTAGAAGATAATTATGCAAAAAAAATGTCTATTGTAACTCGTTCTGAAGAACTTCAAAACACGATGGATTTCGAAAATGCAACCCATGAATATATGGAGCTATTTGAAGATTGGAAAAAAATTGGACGCATACCCAAAGAATATGGAGATGAACCTTGGGAGCGTTTTTTAAAAGCGAAGAAAAATTTCTTTGATCGTAAAGATGCTGACAGAGACCAACGGAGAGCCGAAAATAACAAAGATGCAGCAGAACGGGTGGCTAAAAACAGGGGTTTTTACAATAAAATGAGTCGTGAGTTACAACAAGAGGAAGATTTGTTGATTGATGTGCAACATCGAATGGAAGAATTGCCGCCTACTTTGCGATCTTATGAAAAAAGAGACGAATATTTAGAGACCATTGAGACGTTGAAGAAAAAAATTGAAGAGCTAAAAGTTAAATGTAAAGAGGTAAAAGATAAATTAAATCAAGACGAAAGAACGATTGGTGGACCTCGAAATTTCAACAGACCAAACAACAATGATCGTCCACAACAAGAACGCCGTGTGCATCCAAAAAGAGATGAAAATGAAGCCAGTCATCAAGATATTGCCAATCATCAACAACAGCAAGTAGTGAAAAATGAAACGCCTGAAGTTGAAATTTCAGCAGAAGAAGCATTGAAGAATTTGATGAATAAATATAAAAAATAATTAAACCTGTTAATAGCTAAAATATGTCAAATAAAGTATTTGAATTAATGCAAGAAATGGGACACGAGCAAATTGTGTTCTGCAACGATCCTCACTCAAAATTAAAAGCAATTATTGCAATCCACAACACCACTTTAGGACCTGCTTTAGGAGGAACTCGAATGTGGAAATACAATTCGGACGATGAAGCAGTGGTAGATGCCTTGCGTTTATCAAGAGGAATGACTTATAAAGCGGCTATTTCTGGATTAAATTTAGGCGGTGGAAAAGCAGTTATTATTGGCGACCCATCATTAAAAGGAGAAGCGTTGTGGCGCAGATATGGTAAATTTGTAAACTCTTTAAATGGAAAATACATTACGGCAGAAGATGTAAATACATCTGCTTCTGATATGGAATTTATTCATTTAGAAACCAAACATGTTACCGGAATTCCTGAATACATGGGTGGTAGCGGAGATCCATCTCCTTTTACAGCCTATGGGGTTTTTGTAGGAATGAAAGCTTGTGCATTTAAGCGTTGGGGTAATGATGATTTAACTGGCAAAAAAGTAATGGTTCAAGGTGTAGGGCACGTTGGACAATATTTAGTAGGGCATTTAGTGAATGCTGGCGCCAAAGTATACATCACCGACATTAATCAAGAAAGAATAAAAGAAACCATTGATAAATACAAAGTAGAATTTGTAGACCCAGCTCAAATGCTTACGATCGATATTGATATTTATGCACCTTGTGCTTTAGGAGCAACGGTTAACAGCGATACGATTCCTCAATTAAAATGTTCAATTATTGCTGGTGCTGCAAACAATCAATTGGCAGAAGAAAAAGTGCATGGTCGTCAATTAATTGATAAAGGAATTATTTATGCACCCGATTTTTTAATCAATGCTGGAGGCTTGGTCAATGTGGCTGCTGAGGCAGGTGGTTCATATAATCAAGAAAAAGTAACGAAAGATGTAGAGAAAATCTATGGTCGAATTTTGGATATCTTTAAATTAACTGAAGATGAAAACATTACGGCACAAGAAGCCGCTATGAAAATCGCTCAAAAAAGAATAGATGATATTGCAAATATGAAATCGAGATTGTAATCGTAAGATTATATACCTAGTTAAAAGAGACTGTCTTAAAAATTAAAAATGCCCCAAAATGCTAAACACGATTTGGGGCATTTTTTTAGATTAACCAATATTTAAATGACACATAAAAAAATGAGTCCGATACATATCGAACTCATTGTTATAAAATTATGTTTAAAATAAATCTAAACTTTTGGATGCAATGCAATTGCAGCACTTTATTTTGTTTAGATAATAAAAACAATTTATTTTTTAAATGCTTCTTTTGCTTCAGCAGCTGTTTTTTTAGCAGCGTCTTTAAAATTTGATGCCGCTTTTTCTGCAACTTCTTTCGTTTTTCCT
>CANHNT010000266.1 GCA_947461985.1 Bacteroidota bacterium
ATATATCAACCAAATTCCTTTTATTTGCCTATTATCCGTGTAAATCAACAAAACACCTTCCAATTTAAACAGAGAGAGTGCCGAAGGAATTGTAAGAAAACTAATAAAAATTGAAATTAAACCAATTTCAGTTGGCCCATATAGTTTACTAATAAATGGCATTGAAATTAGTGTAACAGCTTGCGCTAGAATTGAGCCACTCAATAATGAAAAAAATGGAGTTTTTTTAAAAAGGTTCAAAAAGAGTTTATTTATCAAATTTTATCAATTAAAATCTGGGAGATTAAAACGCTTGAATTCCCAGCGCCATATAAATCATCTCTATGAGCACCTGGAATGACATTTAATAAATCTTTAATTTTATAAAGGTCTTCAAATACTAAATTATTCCATCCGTTTTCCAAAGTTTCAACCCATTCTGTTTCACTCCTAATTGTTATACACTTTTTTTTAAGCATATACGCTTCTTTTTGCACACCACCAGAGTCTGTAATTATACAAATACTTTGCATTTGAAGTCTTATTAAATCAAAATATGAAACAGGATCGATAAAATCGATATTTCCAAATTCCTGTAATAAAATTCCATTTGACTTTAAAATCCCGGAGGTTCTTGGATGTATTGGGAATACAACTTTTTTTTCAAGACTATTTAAGTGAAATAATATATCAAGCAATCTTTCACAATTATCAGTATTATATGGCCTGTGAATAGTAGCCAATATTTGTTGCTTTTCCTCTAAATTAGTTCCAATTACACTTTTTGCAAGTAACAAAGAATCAAACATTACATCTCCGACGTTAAATACAGATTGTGTTATTCCTTCTTTATTTAAGTTTGTCTCTGCCGTTTCAGTCGGTGCAAATAGGTAGCTTGATAAATTATCAGTTAAAATTCTATTTATTTCCTCTGGCATTGTCTTATTATAACTTCTCAGTCCAGACTCAATATGTATTACTGGTATATTTATTTTATTTGCAGCCAATGCTCCAGCTAAAGTTGAATTTGTATCTCCATAAACCATGACTGCATCTGGTTTTTCAAGCATAAGAACATCTTCAATTTTTTCTAACATTAATGCTGTTTGTTTTCCGTGTGAAAAACTACCAACATTGAGCATATATTTGGGTTTATTAATGCCTAATTCATTAAAAAAAACATCACTCATTTTTTTGTCATAATGTTGACCAGTATGAATTGAGATTAGATTAAAGTGCTTTTTTAATTCTAGCTCAACAGGTGCATGTTTTATGAATTGCGGCCTAGCTCCAATTACTACACAAATTTTTTTCATCGATAACTGTATTTGTGGAAATTTATAAAGACCTAATTTTACTAACAATTTCAATCGCCTTTCTACAATCTACTAATCCAAATCCGTTTCCATCGAGAATATTTTTATAGCTTTCCGTATGTAATTCAGTAAATCCGTCCGAAAACTCTAGCTCCTGTCCTTCAATATTTAGAATTCTATATGTTCTTTTACCCAATGCTTTTATTTCTTCTGGGATTACATTATAATCTATACTTAACATCCAATTTATTCTTGCTTTTTCCAAATATAGCTTCCCAATTGCAGTTTCATTATTCTGCATTGAAATTTCCACTTTTTCAAGATCTCCAAAAATCCATGTTAACATATCGAAAAAATGAACCCCAATATTTGTTGCAATACCACCAGATTTCTCTAAATCACCTTTCCAACTATGATGATACCACTTACCACGAGAAGTTACATATTTTAAATTGATGTCATAAATAGTATCTTTTGATCCTGAACTAATTTTGTTTTTCAAATCTATAATCGCTGGATGTAAACGCAACTGCAAAATTGTATTTACTTTTTTATTTGTTTCATTTTCTAAGTCCATTAATGCATCTAAATTCCATGGATTTAAAACAAGTGGTTTTTCACAGATAACATCACACCCATTTTTAAGACCAAATCTTATGTGAGCATCATGTAAATAATTTGGCGAGCAAATGGATACATAATCTATTGGATTTGAATTTCTTTTCAGTTTGTCTATGTGCCTATCAAACCTTTCAAATTCAGTAAAGAAATCTGCATTTGGAAAATTACTATCCATTATACCTACCCCATCATATGGATCATATGCAGCAACTAAATCACAGCCGTTGTCTTTTATTGCTTTCATATGCCTTGGGGCTATATATCCTGCGGCGCCAATAAGTGCAAATTTTTTCATACTATTTTTTTTTTACAATATTATTTTGACATGAATATACTTCCTTTGTTTCTGGACAAATCGCAATTCCATTATCATCAAAGATCAATTTGTGTCCCGCTTGACTTATCCAACCAACCTGACGAGCTGGATTTCCAATTACTAAAGCATACGGCAATACGGTTTTAGTAACAACAGCCCCGGCGCCAATAAATGCAAACTCTCCAATATTATGCCCACATACTATCGTAGCATTTGCTCCAACACTTGCACCTTTACCTACATGTGTTTTTAAATATTGCCCTCTTCTATTTATTGCACTTCGTGGATTTATTACATTAGTAAAAACACATGAAGGACCAAGAAAAACGTCATCATCACAAGTTACTCCAGTATAAAGTGAAACATTGTTTTGAATTTTAACATTATCTCCAATGATTACTTCTGGAGAAACAACAACATTTTGTCCAATATTGCAATTATTGCCAATTGTGCAATTAGTCATGATATGACTAAAATGCCATATTTTAGTGCCAACTCCAATTATACAACCATCGTCAACAATTGCGGAATCGTGAATATAATAATCCATAATTAACTGTTTAAAAAAGATTTAATTGCATCGGTAATGTAAACTTGTTGGTCAAGTGTGAGCTCAGTATGCATTGGCAAAGAAAGTACCGACTTACACAATCGCTGAGTTTCATTTAAATTTTCTGCGATAAAACCCAAAGAACTATACGCCTCTTGTTCATTTAATGGAATCGGATAATAAATCATTGCAGGTATATCTTTTTTCTCTAAGTATTCTTTTAATGCAT
>CANHNT010000267.1 GCA_947461985.1 Bacteroidota bacterium
CTTGGGTAAGAACCTATGAAGGAGGCAAAAAAATTGTTTCTAAAGATGTTTCTTTTTTTGATACGCTCATTAAAAACTCCTTGACGGATGAATTTCAAAAAGCCCACAAAGTGGTGAATGAAACCATGAAAAAAATCACTCAAACCGTCAGTCATTTGTTTATCGAATGGCGCATTAAAGAATTAATAAAGGCAAATTCAATTCTTGTCAACGGAGATATGGCTAAGCCATTTAAAGATTTTGAAATAAAAAAAATGGGAGACTCTGTAGTAGAAAATAATCAAACTACAATAGCCGTTTAATTTTTTAGTATCTTTTTAATGACTTTTTGGGTATCAATTTCAATTTCTAAAAAATAAATACCATTCGAAACAGTCCCTAAATGAAATGTGTAATTTGAGACGGTTTGAATTTTAATGGACGAAATCTTTCTGCCCATCACATCATATAAATTCAACATGGCTTTTTTGTTGATGGCCTCATCTTTAAACAAAATTTGCAATTGTTCAGTGGCAGGATTGGGAAAAACTTCAATGGCATTTTGATTAAAATCAATTGAATAAACTGCATTTGGGGAAACATTTTTTACTTGTTTGTAATAATATAATCCACCCATTTTGTTTCCAATAACCATTTCATATTTCCCATCGCCATCAATGTCGGCAACAGCAGGAACAGCCCTGTTAGAGGCTTTGATGAATGAATAATTAGAATCTAATTTATTGAAAAGAGTATAATTATTGATAAATGAATCATATCGCTCAATATTGCCGTCTATGTTTCCTATTAGTAAAACGGTCGAATCAGTATTGTCTATTTTCCCAATAAATGGAGCACTGTAGCCAAAAAATTGACCTGCACTGCCAGCTTTAATGTTTCCTACAGCTGTTGTCTTTAATGCTAGCTTGGTTGTTGAGGTCGAACTGGTATCTTCAAAATAAGCAATTTTACCTACTTTGCTGCCAACGAATAAATCATTTTTCCCATCTTCATTAAAATCTAAAACAACTGGCGTGCTGTATTCTCCCGATTTTAAATTGGGCAAACTGTCTGTTATTTTGACAAACACAGGCTGCACCAAATTTGACGATGAGGTGTTTTTATATAATGCAATATTTCCTTTTACCCCACCAAAAATCAAATCATCCATGCCATCGCCTGTAATGTCGCCAAAAGTTGGAAATATACCATTGTGGTTTTGCACACTTAAATCTAAAAAGTCTTTAGTAATTAATTGAAATGAGGTATTGCCTATGGTTGAGGTGTTTTTGTAATAGGCTATTTTTGAGGTCATTAATCCTGTCGTGTTTTCTAAATATCCTTCGGTGCCTACGAATAAATCTTTTTTACCATCTTTGTCAAAATCAAAAAAGGTGGGGTAGCTGTATGAGCCAACATCAATCATTTCGGTAGTTAATAACGAATCGTGTGCATATACATAATTTGGGATTCCTGCACTGCCTGTGTTTTTATACCAAGCAACCGTGTTGTAATTGGCCGATGATAAATCGTCATTGTGCGAAGTGAAAAGCAAATCGTCATCTCCATCATTATCGATGTCGCAATGAAAAGGGGCTGGCCAAGAGGGCATATATAATTTATGTCCCAGTATATTGTAATTCGTATCTTGTGCATTAATTACATCACTCCCATTATTAAATAAAAGTTGTGCATCATTAAACGAAATATTACCTCCCATCAAATCCATATCGCCATCGCCATCAATATCCAATTGTAAAATGCAGTTGCCGGTATGCCGCTTTTTTTTGTTTGATACAAAAGCTGGAGTGCAATATGAGTTTGTGAATACTTCTCTATTAAACGTTTGAAAAAATTTACCCCAACATTTATCTGTAATTGCCATTTTTAAGCTGTCGCAAGGAAGCCCGTACTCTACCCTCATGTTTTTATGCATCACTGTATAAATGCCTTGTACATCAAATGCAAGAATGTCTAAATCGCCGTCACCATCAGCATCCTCTATGCTAGGAATGTCATTGTTTTGAACATACGCATTGATAGAGTCATTGGCAGTTATGCGACGAGCCCAAACATTTTTGTAAAATGTAAATTTCAATTCGTTGTTTTGGTAATTGCCTTTATAAGCAGTTACTCCAAAAGTACCATTATGAAATAAATCGGGTATGCCATCGCAGTTATAATCTTTTAATATTAAATAATTATTATAGGTTAGTTCAATCGGAAAGTTTTTTTCATATTGCGGTGCATACGCATAGTTCACTTGGCCCGAAGTACCAATGTTTAAAAATGTTTTTAGCAAGCTGTTATTTTGGTCAAATAAAATTAAATCTTTTTTGCTATCGTTGTTTAAATCGGCATGCTGAATTTGATATGAATTTAATCCTCCACAAAAAGGTGCTGTGATATTATTGCCATATGTATTTACCACAGCATCATTAAAAATTTCATATACTTTTCCTTGTGATTGAGCTTTTGATAGATGAAAAGTGATTGCGATTACAAAAATGGAAAGAAAAATTGTTTTCATTTTATAAAATTAAGGAATTATAAAATGCTAGACGTGAAAAATGATTTTTTAGTTAGCTATTGTGCTATTATTTGTATTGTTTGACGTGTTTTTTGAGTCAATAACACTTTTCTGTTTTTTAATTCTTCTTTTAAAATAGATTGATTGTAATGCCTTACGGTAAATAAAAATAAATTTTCATTTCGTTTTACGGTGTAGTTTTTTGACAAGTCATGTAACAATGCTTCCAGTTTTTCTTTATGAGAATCAACTAATGCTACAAAACGAATGGCGGCATTTTGAATTAAATTGATTTGTAATTTATGTTTATGAAAAAGCTCATATACGTCACTCAATTTATCATCGGTAATAAATGAATAATCTTTTGTTTGAACTTCCAATAATGTTTGATGTTGTTTCAACACCAAAATAGGGGGGTAGTTTATTTTTTCTTCGGTGTTATGAATTTTGGTGCCGGCTAACGTTTTATCTAAAAAACATTTTACATACAA
>CANHNT010000268.1 GCA_947461985.1 Bacteroidota bacterium
ATATTACAGGAATAAACGCTTTTAAATAAAAATTTATTCTACAAAATAAAGAGGCTGTCTTTTTTAAGGCAGCCTCTTTTTTGCTTATCCGATAATCTACTTTTTATTAAAAAGACAATTACATATTTGTAACGGATAACGTCGAATCTACAGAATACATTTCTGAATAAATAGATAAATGAGTAATCTATTTGTAAATTGATTCTATAATATTAAATTTTATTATATATTAGCATTTGATATAAAAATTTTATGAAATTTAATAATTTAATTAAAAAAATATTAAACGATTTTACGGTTGCTTGGAATCGTTGGGATTTTGATAGTTTAGAAAAAATTTTAACTCCTGACGTAATCATTTTTTCACCTAAAATCGGCGAAATTTATCCTGAAAACAAAGAATGCAAGCTTGTAGGAAGAAAAAATTTAATCGAATATTGGAAATTATATCAACTTAAATATGGTAAAACGCATGCCGATCAAATTTCGTTTGAAAAAAAAGGTCGAGTTATTAAAACATCCAATAAAATCATCGGCCAAGCATTAATAATCAATGAAGAATTAATATTAAATGAATATGGGAAAATTGAACTTATTCGATATGAATATTATGCCATTGAATAATGGTAATCGATTAAGCCTTTGATTGGTTTTTGTATGATAGTTCCTAAACTAATTTCGTATTGCTCACATAAATTTTCTAAAATATCTTTCAAATAAAATGCCACCGAACCCGTAAAATGAACAGGCACTTTATGCACTTGAGGATATCTTATTAAATGATTAATAAATAAATCGTTTAAACAATCTTCAGCAATATTTTCGATCATGTAATGCCCTCTATTTTCAAAAATAAAAGATGCAAATTGTGCTAAAAATCGGTTAGGAAAAGGTTTGCGATAAAGGTTTTCCAAAATAGCATCTAAAACATTTTCATATTTTTTTTCGAAAGCAAGTTTTAATTCAGGTTCTAAAATATCGTGTAAATAATATTGCAATAATTTTTTCCCTAGGTGAGTTCCTCCTCCTTCATCCCCTAAAACATATCCCAAGGATTGCGTTTTAAATGCTATTTTTTTTCCATTAAAATAACAAGTGTTACTTCCAGTTCCTAAAATACAAGCAATCCCTTTTTGATTTTTACAAGTTGCCTGAGCAGATGCTAATATATCACTGTACGACTTTACTTTTTTACATTTAAAATAATCCTTCAAACATTGCTCTACTATATGTTTAGTATCTTCACTGTTAATACCTGCACCATAAAAATGAATTTCGTCTAACTGAATTTTTTCTGGATTTATTTTTAATTCAGTTTTAAAAATAGAAATAATTTCATTGGATTGCAAAAAGAAAGGATTAATGCCTTGGGTTTGTAGCATTTTCTTTTTCCCATTCGTAATTAAACACCAATCGGTTTTAGTGGACCCACTCTCAGCTATTAAAATCGTTTTATTTTGCATGATACAAAAATAGCTATAATAAACGTTTTTACAACCTCCGACTTAAACTAATATTTATATTTCAATCCAATCCTAAATTCATTTGAGCTATTGGTTTCATTTGAATTTTTAGGTGACTTGAGTGAATTAAACCCTAAATTATATTGCAATGAATAATATAAATTTTTATTCAGTAATTGTATGCCATTTTCAATACCAATTAAAAAATAAGGATTAAAATTGTTAAAATCCTGAATTGTAAATTTATTTTCAGTAGTATTTAGTGAAGAATGATCAGCCTTCATAGCATATTTATTTTGAGCAAAAAAAGATTTTTCTACCCCTAACCCAGTTGTGATAAATGTTTTTTGGGCTAATTGAAAATTAGAATGTATACCAATTGAATTCGTAATTTCTTTTTTATTTAGAATGGATGAATTTAACATTCGTTTGCTAAATGAGAAATAATTAACTGAATATTGTAGGGAAAAGCTCAATTTATTTTGAATTTTCAATCGTTGTTCGATACTTGTTGAATAGGAAAATGAAGGCAAGCCAATTTTATATTTTGAAAAATTGGAGTGCGCATTTAATTTAGAATTGTCCATACCTACTTGAAATCCTATAAGCGTAGAAACCTTTTTTGTTTGTGCATTTGTATTATGCGAAACAAGAATAAATATCAAATAAACAATCCATTTTTTCATACCAAGTTATTTTTTTAAAAATAAGTATATTTAAGTGTGTCTCCATTTTTAAAATGTTAAAATTTTATATTCTAGGATAATTTAACATTTGAATCCTGTTTTTAAGTATTTTAATTTAGTTTTGCACCTTTGGCTTCGTAGTTCAACTGAATAGAATATCAGATTTCGGCTCTGAGGGTTACAGGTTTGAATCCTGTCGAGGTCACTTTACTAAAGGTCTGCACATTAGCAGGCCTTTTTTTATACCTATTTTACAGGTATTTCAACAATTTTTTGCTGTCAGAAAAAAACTTTTTTAGGCAAATGTTTCACCAATGTTACACCAAAAATGAATTTATTTTACATCTGGAAAATTACCAATAAAACAAATTAGTTATTCCCTACTTAACATTGTCGTCCTGTAAATTTCGCCCTTAATTAATTCTGTTTCTTGTCTTCTCAAAGTAAGGAATTCCAAGAGTGGGATTAATTAAAAAATGTAAACTTTTTTACTGTTTTTAAGATGAATATGCATTATAGCATAATTGACATTGCAAAGAATAAAAATATAATCTACTTTTATAGCTTATAAACAATATATGAAAACAAAAAATATACTAATTACAGCAATTGCAATCATTGTATTTATTACAGGTGCTAATGCCCAAAATGTAAATATTCCTGATGCCAATTTTAAAGCGGCGTTGGTGAGTAATGCAAATATTAATACTAATATGGATACAGAAATACAACTTGCCGAAGCCAATGGCTACAGCGGAAGCATTCATGTGTCAGGGGACAGTATTACTGACTTAACAGGAATTGAAGCGTTTACATCGATCGATTCTTTAGATTGCAGTGAAAATCAAATA